>NZ_CP050965.1:1775000-2081329 GCF_012273215.1 Gemella haemolysans
CTTGTCATATTTATTAGTTTTGTATTCTCTAATGAAAGGATTTGTAAATCACCTGGAATACTTATACCTAAATCTAGTGCTTGTTGCATTATAGCTAGTGCTACTTCATCAAACATAGTAATTACTACTTCTGAATCGATATTACTTAATGCTTTATATAGTTTATTACTTTCTTTATATGTTCTATATCCATCAATTATGTTTTGTGGTTTAAACTCTACTTTTTCTGAAGCAAGGGCATCTTTGTATCCTTTTATCAGTCTTTGAGTTTTTTGGCTTTCGTATTTATCTATTACTAATGAAATTTTTTTAGATCCTTTTGCTAAAAATTCTTTCGTTACATCGTATGCTGCTTTTTCATAATCAATGTTTACTGCATAGAAATCAGAATCTGTTCCTAGGTTACCTGCTAAAACTACTGGTATTTGAATATCTTGTAAGTAATTTTTTGAACTATCTGATAGTGAATGACCTAAGTAAATAATTCCATCTACTTGTTTACTTACAAATGAAGCGAAGATATTTTTTTCAATTTCTTTATCATCACATGAGTTTGCTAAAATAATGTTATATTTATACATATTAGCTACTGATTCTATACCACTAACTATTTCTGCAGAAGATAAATCTGCAATATCTGGTAATACTATACCAATAGTTGTTGTTTTTTTACTAGCTAGTCCTCTGGCAACAGCGTTAGGTGTATATCTTAATTTTTTGATAACCTCTTGTACACGTAGTCTTGTATCTTCTTTTACATTTGGATTATTATTAACAACCCTTGAAACTGTCGCCATCGATACTTTTGCTTCTTTTGCTACGTCATATATCGTTATTGTCATAGTTTTTCTCCTCTACTTTTTTATTTTAAATTTCTTTGATAACTTTAAAAACCTTTTCATCCGTATATATTGTACCAAATTTTTTTCTATAAGTCTAGTATTTGAAAACATTTTTTTCTATATTTATTTATTTTCAAAAAACGTTTACTTCCCTTTAATATTAATATTCATTTTATTGAAATAATAAAAAAAAGAAGAGTTAAATTCTCCTTAAAAATTTAAGATTAGAATCTAACTCTCCTATAATTTTCTTTAAATTATGCTTCTAAAGATGCGTATGCTTTTTCTAAAGTTTCTTTTAATACTTTAGCAGAGTGTTGCATTTTAGCTGTTTCTTCTTCAGTTAAGTCTAATTCTACTACTTCACGAACACCTTCGCGTCCAACGATAGCTGGAGTTCCGATATATAATCCGTCGATTCCGTAGTGTCCATCACAGTATCCACTTACTGCAAGCTCAACGTTTTCGTCACGTAATATAGCTTTAACGATTGTGAATAATGCAAGTCCGATTGCATAGTAAGTAGCACGTTTACGGTTGATTACTTCGTATGCAGCACGCATAACTTTTTCTTCTACATCAGCGAAATCTTCTTTAGTGTATTTAGAAGTTTCTAAGAATTTATCGAATTGTTTTCCGTAAACATTTACGTTACTCCATGCAGCAAGTTGAGTGTCTCCGTGTTCCCCAATGATATATCCACGAACACTGCTTGGTGCTAATCCTAATTTGTCTCCTAAGATGTAACGGAATCTTGAAGAGTCAAGAGTTGTACCAGATCCAACGATTCTGTTTCTTGGGAATCCAGTGAATTTTTGTAAAGCGTTAGTTAATACGTCTACTGGGTTAGATGCAATAACGATAACTCCATCGAATCCAGAAGCAACGATTTGTTCTGACATGTCTTTAACAACTTTAATGTTTTTGTCAACTAGGTCAAGACGAGTTTCACCTGGTTTTTGTGGAAGACCTCCAGCGATTACGATAACGTCTGCATCAGCACATTGTTCATATCCACCTGAAGTTACTTTAATAGGTGGTACTAAAGCTCCACCGTGGTTAAGGTCCATTGCTTCACCTTCAGCTTTTTCAGCGAAGAAGTCGATTAATCCTAGTTCTTCACAAAGTCCGCTTGAATATAATTGATAAGCAAAGCTCATCCCTACCATTCCTGCTCCTATTAAAACAACTTTTCTATTTTTCGCTTTCATAAGAAAACCTCCATTAATATATATATAGTTTTAGATATTTTTTAAGTAATTATTTTTACTATTTTATTTTTATGGGATAAAATACTATAACAACTCTTATTAAAGTACGAATATCTCATTTCCCTTAGAATTATATCACACTATTGGAAAAAAAGAAAGTGTTTTTATTGCCTTTATTTATGCTATCTTGTTATTAATCTAAACAAATTTTCATATATTTTTTGAAATTTTTATAGTGTTTTATCTGCGAAAATTAAAGCGTTTTCCTTTTATTGTCTTTGTTTATGCATATACTTTTAGTACAAGATAATTTTCTAATTTTATTACAATTAGTACATTTTTTAAGGTTAAATTTTTTAAAAAAATTTTATTTATTTTCTTTATTTTTCTACTTGTACTATTTATATTTAATTTTCTGTATTTATGTTACATTTAAGTGTATTAGTTATTTACTATTATTTTTCTACTCTGTAATATTACAGTTTTACGTTTTTCTTCTTATATTCTATATTTCTCTATTCATTTTCATAGATAAAAGAGGCTCAAATCATTTTTGAACCTCTTTCTTAAGTTATTTTTCTATTATATTCCCTTTTGAACTACAGTGTACTAGTGTCACTAATAATACCGCAGCAGTTAAAATTAATACATATAATCCTTTATTCCAATCTGAAATATCTCTAATGTATCCTAATAATGGTGGGAATACTGCAGCTAATAAATATCCTCCTGATTGAGCTAACCCTGAAATATCAGCCGCTTCTCTTTCATTTCTTGATTTAGCAGAGAATAGATACATTACATAAGAGAATGATCCTCCTCCAGCTAAGGCAAAGATAATAATAAAGATTAACATTGTTGCGAAATTTCCACTTGTATATAACATTCCTACTAATGATACTAAGTATCCTATAGTAATAATTACAGGAATAATTAGTTTATTATGTAGTTTATCTGCTAAAATCGGTACGATAAATGTTGATGGAAATTGTGCAAATTGGCTTATTGATAATAATAATCCTGCAGTTTCTGGCGTGAAACCTTTACTAATCATTATTTCTGAAAACCAAGAAACACTACAATAAAATAGTGCTGATTGCAGCCCCATACTTAGCATAATAGTCCACACTTTCGAATGTTTAAAATATCCATGTACTTTCTCATGACTATCTTTCACTTCACTTACACGGCTATTTTTCGACATTGCTGTGTATACAAAAATATTAATTACAGCTATTACTAACCAAATATTAACAGCAAGACCTGTTGAGAATTTTTCTCCACCGATATTTGTACTTAAGATTGGGTAGCTAATACCAGCCGCAACTGCAGCTCCTACATTCATAACAACTGCATAAAAACCTGTCATAAGTCCTAATTTTTCTGGATAGTATTTTTTTACTAATCCTGGTAATAGTACATTACCTACAGTTATTCCTACTCCAATTATAAATGTCGTAAGAAAGAATACATACGTATTAATGTAAAATCTTAACGCTAATCCGATACTTATTGTAACAACAGCTAATAATAATGTTTTTTCTAATCCAGCTTTGTTTGAAAGTTTTGCTACCATAGGACTAAAAATTGCAAAAGCAATTAATGGGATTGTTGTAATAAATCCTGCCACTGTATTATTTATATCTAATATAGATTTTAATGGACCTAATATTGCCCCAACTGATGTTATAGGTGTTCTTAATATAAGACTTAAAAAGATAACACCAAGTATAATTAATATACTATTCGATTTTTTTGTCATTGTTCCTCCTTAGTTAACATAGAAAAAGGAGTGATTTTACTATTAAGAGTTTGGGATTAATTTAAAATCGATATTTTAGAAATATAATTTTATCGAATTTCCCTGTAAAGTTTATTAGATATCAATAAACTAATATATTTATGATTTCTCATATAAACTTTTCAGAAATTTAGTACTTTTATGTCAGCACCTTTCCCTTATTATGTAAAATCTCCCCTACACAGTTTATTAGATATCCAAAAAGTTGTTAAAAAACTTGTTGAATATCTAATAAATAACTACATTTTTATGTTTAAATCTAATTTTTATATATTATTAGTAAGTTCTTACTGGTAAAATTAATTCGATAATTTCTCTGTGGTAATCACTTGGTTGAATAATAAACGCTGTTAATTCTCCAGAGAACTTAACGATAATTTCTTCAGCTGCAACAGCAGATACCGCGTCTTTTAAATATTTACCAGATACAGAAATTTCAAATTTATCATCTTCTAACGTAGAAGAAACTTTTAATTCTTCTACAGCACTTCCTAAATCTTTTGATTGAGAAGAAACTTCTAATAGATTATCAGTAACTACTAATTTAATAATATCATCTTTATCTTCTCTACTCATTAATGCAACCCTATCTACAGCATTAAAGAATTCTCTACTATTAGCTACAAATGTACATTCAAAAACAGTAGGAATAAGTTTATTAGTATTTGGATAATTCCCGCTAATTAGTAATACTGTATAAACTACATTTTGGTAATAAAGAACTATTCTATTATTTTCATAGAAAATTTCTACTTGATCTTTTCCATTTTCTATCATTCTTTGGAAGTAAGTTAGAGCTTTTCTAGGAATAATTAAATTAAACTCTTTATTACTATCTTCATCATTAAGTGTAACTTGTCTTCTACTTAGACGATATGAGTCTGTAGCAGTCGCTGTTAAAATTTTGTTACTTAATGAGAAGTTAACTCCCTCTAAAATTGGTCTTTGATCATTAGGAGCTGTACAGAATACTGTTTCTTTAATAATATCATTAAAGATATTAGCTTCTAATTTAAGACTATTTTCTTTAGAAATAACTGGGAATTCTGGATAATCATTTGCATCATATCCTTTTACGTTAAATTCACTTTTTCCTGATTTAACTAATATGTTATTTTCTATTGTTTCAATTTCTATTAAATCAGTAGGTGCTTTTCTAATAATTTCTATAAAATTACGAGATGGTAATACTACTTGACCTTCTTCTTCAATAGTTATAATTTCTTTGTCATCTTCATAACTATTTATTGAATATTCAACAGATACTAAAGAATCACTTGCTTTTAATATAAGTTGATCTTTTTCTAATTCTATTTTTATACCTTTTAAAATTTCAAAAAGAGAATTAGGTGCTATTACTCTTGATACATGATTTAATCCATCAAGAAAATTTGATTTAGTTATAGTAAATTTCATTTTTTCTCCTTATATATAATATATATTTAATAAAATAATAATAATAATAAGGCCTGTAAAAACTGTGGAAAACTAAAGATAGCTCAAAAATATTGATTTTTTACTTGTTAATAACTTGTTAACAAAGTTTTGAATATCTATAGTAGAATTTAACAGGCTTCTAGATTTTTCCTAAACGTTCTTTTATCACTTCTATATCTTCAAAAATTTCAGGATTTTCATCTTTGCTAAGTTTTGCAATCTTATTAAATGAATAAAGAATAGAAGTATGATCTTTATTGAAGCAATCTCCTATAGAAGGGAATGATAAAGTAGTAAGTTCCCTACATAGATAGATAGCAATATTTCTAACCTGAACGACTTCCTTTTTACGAGAAGAAGATAATATATCATCAACCTTGATTTTATAGAAATCAGCACATACATTAATGATATTATCAGGTGAGATATTTTTTCTTGGTGAAGTTTTAGCACTTTTTAGTATTTCCTCGGCAATACTAAGTGAAGGTTGTTCATGTTTAGAAGTTGCTGTGAACTTAATGCGTTTAAGCACACCTTCAAGCTCTCTTATATTAGAAGAGACATTGCTAGAAATATAAGTAAGTGTTTCTTCATCTAGTTTAATATCGAACTGTTCGCATTTAAATTTAATAATAGCCATACGAGTTTCGAAGTCAGGTGGTGTAATATCTGCAGTTATCCCCTGACTGAATCTAGTAACCAATCTATCTTCCAAATCATTAAGTTGAGATGGAGAGCGATCACTTATAAGAACGATCTGTTTTTGATTCATTTGTAGTTCATTAAATGTATGGAAAAATGCGTTTTGTGTTTCTGTTTTCCCTGATAAAAATTGAATATCATCGATTAAAAGAGCATCTACATCACGGTATTTTCTTCTAAAGTCTTCATCCGCATTAGTATAATTGTTCTTGTCTTTCATCGGTTTAATAGAAGCAAGAAACTCATTTAAGAATTTCTCAGAAGATATACACTCTATTTTAAAATCAGGGAAATTAGCTTCCATTTCATTACCAATAGCGTGAAGTAAGTGAGTTTTTCCAAGTCCAACCCCTCCGTATATAAATAGCGGATTGTATATTCCACCAGGAGAAACAGCCACGTTCCAAGCTATATTATGTGTAAAAGCATTCCCTTCTCCTACTACAAAGTTTTCAAATGTATAGTTTTTATTAAGAGTAGGGTTTTTCTTACTTGCTATAATATTCTTATTTGGTTCAGGTTTTTTATAATCTTCTAGAGGGAAAGTTTGTTTTTGATAAAAATGTTGAGCTCCAGAAGGTTTGTCACCTTGAAGGAAATTCTGTCTAATTAAGTTTTCTGCTGCTGGTTTTTCATCTTCAACATGAGGAGTAATTAGAGGAAGACCATTATCAAGGGAAGTATATTCTATATTGAAATCAAATCCAGTATTTTTCTTTAGTATTTCTTTTAATTTTTGATCATAAGCACTTTGAATAAATTGAGAAATAAGAGCTTCTTTACTAGTAATAACGATAGATTTTTTCATAAAATCGACATTATCGATAGAAGCACTAGAAAACCATGTATCAAATACATGAGGATCTACAGTACTTTTTAGTTCGCGAAGAATTATTTCCCATAAGAAATTAGAATTACTCAATGAAATACCTCCTTAAAAAAATATATAAATAATTATAGCATAAACTGTTAATAAAATAAAATGATAGTTATTAACAAGTTGTTAACAGAAGTTTTTAACTATGTGAATAATATACTAGGAAAAAGCTGTGAATATGTTAAAAAGTAAAGAAATAAAAGAAGGAAGAATAAAATATCAATAAGTTTTTCACAAAGAGCAACATTGATATAAATATAGTTTATAAGTTTTTCACACACAATTAACAACTGTGGAAAACTTTTAAATGTGAAATTGTTAATAACGTTATAAATCTGTGAAAAACTAATAAGAAAGTAAAATTGAGATTTTAAAGTTATTTAAGTTATTCACAAAAAATTGTGGATAACTATTTAACAACTGTGGAAAAGTTAGTAGGAAATATACTTAAATATTTTTTTATAGTTTTTAAGTGATTATTAACAACTATATTATTTTTTTTGTACATTAAGGGGGATTTATATTAATAGGTTAAAAGAAATATTACTCATAAATAGTGCTAAAAAGACTGTCATTTAGAATATTTTTCTTTAAGAAAATATTTTTTTGAAAAAATAAGGTTTTTGCTTGATAAATTATTTCAGATATGTTAAACTAATTCAGTTATTACATCTATCTAAGTTAAAGAAAACTCGAGGAGGACAAAATGAAACGTACGTATCAACCAAATAAAAGAAAACATTCAAAAGTACACGGATTTAGAGCTAGAATGAGCACTAAAAACGGAAGAAATGTATTAGCAAGACGTAGAGCTAAAGGAAGAAAAGTTCTTTCAGCTTAATGTTTGCACTGAGGGTATCACGAAAGTGGTACCCTTTTTTTATTAGTCAGTCCTAAAAAATATGAAAGATAGTTGTAAAAAAGTAAATAAACTGTTAAAATATTAGTGTTAAGAAAGGTTTTAAAATGAAAAAAGAATATAGAGTAAAAAGAAGTCAAGATTTTGATAATATTATAAGAAAAAAACAATCTTTTGCGAATAGACAGTTTGTTATTTATTATCAAAAAAATAATTTAGACCACATGCGTTTAGGAATTTCTGTAAGTAAAAAATTAGGAAAAGCCTTCGAACGTAATAAAATAAAAAGATATATACGAGAAACTTTTAAAACAAGAAAAGAATATGTAAAAAACTATGATATAATAGTGATTGCAAGACCTGGTGCTAAAGAATTACCGTTTTTAGAATTTGGTAGTAGCATCGATCATGTTTTAAAAAGATCAAAACTTATGAAAGCGAAGAGGAGTTAAGAATGGAAAAAGAATATTATTATATTGGAGCTACTGTAGATGAGGCTATTAAAAAGGGGTTAAAAGACCTAGCTTTATCAGAAGATGCAGTGAAAATTGAAGTAATCGAAGGTGGTAGTACAGGTATCTTCGGATTATTCAAAAAAGAAGCAAAGGTAAAATTAATTCCATTAGATGAAGAATATAATAAAGATGAAGCTGTTGCTAAAGTTATTGAAGTAGAGAAAAAAGAAGAAAAAGTTGTTGAGGTTGAGGAAACAACTGAAAAAACAGAAGAAGTTTCAGTAGAAAAAGTAGTTGAACAAGAAGCTCGTGTTGAAAAAACAGAAATAGTTGAAGAAGAAACTGTTGTTGAAATTGAAGAAGCAGAAACAGCAGAAGAGCCGGTTAAAAAAGCTAAAAGAGAAGATTATATCGTAAAAAATCAAGACCGTATCGTAAGTTACCTACAAAATATCGTTATTGCGATGGGATATCCTGATGTTACTGTTGATTTTAGAGAAGATGGAAACCGTCACTTCACTTTAAATATTAAAACAGAAGAAAATACTAGCCTAATTATCGGGAAACGTGGTATAACTTTAAATAGTTTACAGTTTTTAGTTAATAACTTCGCTAAAAAATTCAGCTCACACTACTTCAGAATAGAAGTAGACTGTGACGATTATAGAGAAAATCGTAAGAAAACATTAGAAGACTTAGCATTAAACTTAGCTAAGAAATCTAAGAAAATTGGAAAACCAGTTGAATTAGAACCTATGACAAGTATTGAAAGAAAAATTATCCACAATGCTTTAACAGGTATTAAAAACGTTGAAACAGAATCACGTGGTGAAGAGCCACATAGATATTTAGTTATTACAGCTAAATAGGAGGTCTAATGAAGACAGTATTAATAGTTGATGATAGTTCTTATTATAGAAGCCGTGGTGCGGAAGTTGTTAGTCGTGCAGGATATGAGTATTATTTTGCAGAAAATGGAGAACAAGCTGTGCGAATGTATAGAAGAATAAAACCAGATTTCGTAACAATGGATATTTGCATGCCGATAATGGATGGCTTAGAAGCAACTAAAGAAATTTGTACGAAATTTCCTGGGGCGAAGGTACTTATCTGCAGTAGTGTTGGACATGTACCTGTGTACAAAAGACAGGCATTCGCTAACGGAGCATGTGGAGTACTACCGAAAGAATATGATTTAGATGATTTAGAATTCGCTATTTCAGAAATTGAAATTATGAATGAAGAGGGAGTGACTCAAAAATCGTGATTTCGTAGAAATCGATTTTGTCGAGTCACCCCCGCACAGTTTATTAGATATCTAAAAAGCTTTTATAAAGCGATTTTAGATATCAATAAACCACTGCGTCTATGAGTTCTCATATACACTTTGTTAAAATTTAAGTCTTTTGGGGGGCAATCCCTTTTCAATAAATAATAAAAATGAGTAGTTTGGAGATTTATCCAGGCTACTTATTTTTTAACGTTGAAATTTGATTTCAAGTAGTTAATAGTTAGCAGTATATAGTTCGGTCGTATATAGAGAAAATTTCAAAGGAATAGTGTATAATAAATAAGATATGAATTTTTTATTAATATAAAAATTTTAAAGGAGTTTGAACAATGAGTGAAACAATTTGTGCTATATCGACAGCTCTAGGAGAAGGAGCTATAGGTATTGTTAGACTTAGTGGTGACGAAGCATTTAGCATTGCCGAAAAAATAGTAAGACTACCAAAAGGAAAAACTGTAGAAAGTCTAGCTAGTCACACTATAAATTATGGAAATGTAGTTGATCCAACTACGAATGAAAAAATCGAGGAAATTATGCTTGTAAAAATGGTAGGTCCTCGTACGTACACTACAGAAGACGTTATAGAAATTAACTGTCACGGTGGTATTGTAACGATTCAAAAAGTACTGGCACTTTGCTTAGAACACGGTGCTAGAATGGCTGAGCCAGGAGAATTTACAAAACGTGCCTTCTTAAATGGTCGTATCGATTTAACGCAAGCAGAAGCTGTAATCGACTTTATTAAGAGTAAAACAGATGAGGCTAGTCAAATAGCTAATAATCAAATGCAAGGACGCTTATCAACGCTTATTAAACGCTTGCGAACTGAAATTTTAGATATCTTAACAGTTGTTGAGGTAAATATTGATTATCCTGAATACGATGACCTAGAAATAGAAACGACAAAAACTATTCTTGAAAAATCAACAAGTATTAGAAATAGTTTAGAAAGTCTATTAGAGACATCAAAACAAGGGAAAATAATTAAAGAAGGAATAAATACAGCGATTATTGGACGACCAAACGTTGGAAAGAGTTCGCTTTTAAATAACCTGCTGCAAGAAAATAAAGCTATCGTAACTGATATTGCAGGAACAACTCGTGACGTTCTAGAAGAGTATGTGAATATTAAAGGAGTACCTATTAAATTAATCGATACAGCAGGTATTCGTGAAACAGACGATATCGTAGAACAAATAGGTGTTAAACGCAGTAAAGAAGCTCTAGAAAAAGCGGATTTAGTATTATTCTTATTAAATAGTAGCGAAGAATTAACAGAAGACGATAAAGAGTTATTAAAACTAACAGAAGGCAAAACAACTATTGTAATATTAAATAAGCTAGATTTAGAGACAAAAATTGATATTGCAGAAGTTGAAAAATTAGCATATAACCACCCTATCATTAAAACATCTATGACAACATATAAAGGGATAGATGAATTAGAGAAAAATATAAGAGACCTATTCTTCGGTGGAGCTGCTCGTCCAAAAGATGCGACATATTTATCAAATACACGTCAAATCAATCTTATTCAACGTGCATTAGCTAGTTTAAACGATGCTATCGGTGCGGCTGAATTAGGATTAGAAGTAGACATGGTGTTAATAGACTATACGAATACATTCAATCTATTAGGAGAAGTTATCGGAGAAAACTCAGGTGATGAACTGATAAATGAATTATTCAGTAGATTCTGTTTAGGAAAATAAAATGTTTCACATGAAACATAAAATAAAAAGGAGAACGAAATGAAATGTATAAGTTTTAATGTCAATGGTCTTAGAGCGATTGTTGGTAAAAATTTTGAAGAAGATTTTAAGAAATTAGATGCTGATTTCTTTTGTTTACAAGAAACGAAGATGCAAGCAGGCCAATTAGACCTACAATTCAATGGATATTATAGCTATTTTAATTATGCTGAGCGTAAAGGGTACTCAGGAACTGCAATATATACTAAACACGAGCCGATAAATGTAACATATGGTATAGGAATCGAAGAACATGATACAGAAGGTCGTGTAATTACATTAGAATATGATAAATTCTTCTTTATTACAGTGTATACACCGAACTCAGGTAGTGAGCTTAAGAGATTAGAATACCGTATGAGTTGGGAAGAAGATTTTAAAAATTATTTATTAGAATTAAACAAAACTAAAGGTATAGTTGTTTGTGGAGATTTAAATGTTGCTCACACAGAAATAGATTTAAAAAATCCAAAATCAAATACGAAAAATGCAGGATTCACACAAGAAGAAAGAGAAAAATTCACGAAGTTATTAGATGCAGGGTTTATCGATACATTTAGATATTATAATCCAGATTTAACAGGTGCATACTCTTGGTGGAGTTATCGCTTTAATGCACGTAAAAACAATGCAGGATGGAGAATTGATTACTTCTTAGTAAGTCGTGACTTAGAAAAGTACTTAGAAAGTGCGGCGATTCACAATGAAATATTTGGTAGTGATCATTGTCCTGTTGAGCTTGTATTAAAAGACAATTTGTTGTAAAATAAAATATGCGTTATGGTAAATCATGACGTGTATTTTTAATGAACCAGATTCAAGTTTAATATTGTAAGCTGGTACTTTATAAATATTAAAGAATGAAAACAACAATTTAAAAAATATCATATAAAATGAACGGAGGCGACTTAATTAGAATAAACTATAATATTAGGTTGCATCCGTTATTAATTTTTTAGAAAAGAGGTAATTTATGGGACCAAAATTCTATATAGAAGACGTAAATGATTGTGATTCACAATATTCTATTGATTATATAAAATTCGATGAACTAGGAAAAATAGATATTGTTAGAGAAACATACGGACGAAATTATTTAGTAGAAAGAGATATACAGTTACCAATTTTTGAATCAGAATCTGAATATATCGATTATTTGATGGAAAAAGATATAATAGATCCATATTTAGCAGATGTATTGCATAGATTAGTTGGACATACACCTGAAAACATAGTAATTGATGAAGTATCTTTAAATAATGCATTATTTATAGGGGATGCCAGAGGCGCAGATAGACCTGGGGGATTTAAAGATGCCTTCGAACTACTTATGGAAGCTACGCTGATATGGGAATTTTCCGCTATAGAAGCGATGGAAAAAACTATGCAGGTAATAAGAACACTACTACGCGATAAAGAGCATAGATATCAAGAAAAACTAATTAGAATAAAATAGGTGAAACTATGTTAAGAACAACGAAAAAAGATGAATTAGAAGTTGTAATGAAGATAATAGAAGATGGTAGGGAGTTTTTAAAAGAACAAGGTGTGAATCAGTGGCAACATGGTGCACCTAGTCGAGATACGATTATTAATGATATCAACGAAGAAATATCATACATATACGATAAATCGGGTGAGATAGTTGCTACAGCTATGCTCACTATTTTTGATGCAGATTATGAAAACTTCCCTACTTTTTGGTCAGAAAATTTTAGTTATTTAGCTATTCATCGTTTAGCTACGGCTAAAAAATCTCGTCATCAAGGAATCGCTCGAGAATTTATGCAAGCTATTTATCTTTTTGCTAAGTCTCAAAAAATAAAATTTTTGAGAATAGATACGCATATAGATAATAAAATAATGAGAAAATTTTTAAGTCGATTTGGATTTGAAGAAAAAGGTATTATAAAATTAACTATGAAAAATATTTTAGATGATAAAGAAAGAGTTGCTTACGAATTAGAAGTAAGATAAAGAGCAATGTTTCATGTGAAACAAAAGTTTTAAAAACTACAATCTAGTTTCACATGAAACAATATACAAGGAGGAAAAACGATGAAATTTTATTCTTACGAATACTTACAAAGTAAAATAGAACAAAATAATATAGTAGGAATTGTAATAGTAGGATTACTACTTTTAGTATTGTTGTTCAGTTTAGTTAAATATTATAAGAATAAACAAGACACAAAATATAGAGAGTTATCAATAATACTTGTATTAGGAACAATATTAGCAGTAACCATAGGTATAGGAAATTATCAAGACAAAGCTATTTCTTCAAATCAATATAGGAGTTCGGTACAATTTATTGAAAAAATAGCGAAGCATTTAAATATAGAAAAAACACGTATCTATATTAATAGTGAAGCATCAATAGAGAATTCATTCGTAAAAATTGATGATACATATTATAGAGTAATAAGTAGTGGTAAAAAAGATGATTATCTATTAGAAAAAATTGATTTAGTAAATCCAGTAGTAGAAAAAGTGGAGGTGAAAAAATAATGCAACTTTCATACGTTGATATAGCAATTAAATTAGCACTTGGATTAATATCATTAGTGTTCGTAATTAATGTTTCTGGTAAAGGTAATTTAGCACCATCTTCAGCAAGTGATCAAGTGCAAAACTACGTACTTGGGGGGATTATTGGTGGTGTGATCTATAATCCAGCAATCTCAATCCTACAGTATATAAATATCTTATTAATATGGGTTATTTTAGTACTTATTCAAAAATGGTTGAAAACAAACAATATGTTCTTCAAAAAAATAGTAGATGGAGAACCGATTACTGTGGTGAAAAATGGAAAAATAGATGTAGAAGCTACAAGAAAGAGTGGTTTGACTGCTCATGATTTAGCGTTCAAACTAAGAAGTCAGGGAGTATATAGTATTAAAAAAGTTAAAAGAGCAGTGTTAGAACAAAATGGACAATTAATCATAGTATTAGAAGACGATGAGAATCCTAAGTATCCAATAATCACAGATGGTAACATTCAAATTAACACATTAGAATCAATGGATAAAACAGAAGACTGGCTAAAAGATACTTTATTAGAAATGGGATATGAAGACACCTCTAAAATATTCCTAGCAGAATACGACAAAGGGCAATTACATATTGTAGAATACTAAAATAATAATATTATTAAACAATATTACGTAAACATCTCTAGAATGTAAAATAAAGACAAAATATAAAAATAATAATATCAGTTAATGTTATAGAAAAGAAAAGCAGGAAATTGAAAAAATCAATTTCCTGCTTTTAAAAAACTATTTTTCAGCGTTAATAAAATCGAAAGAAGAATCTTCTTGGAATTTTTTAACGACATAAGAGCAAGTTGCGATAATTTTTTTGTTTTGCTCAGCCATATCTTTAACAAGCGCGTCTAACAGTTTCCCTGCTACACCTTGACCACGAAGTGATGAATCGACAAAAGTGTGATCAGCAACAACTACATTAGGATTGCTAGTAGTAGAATAAGTAATTTCAGCAATTACTCTACCCTGTTCATCATATTTAACGAAACCATTATTTGTTTTAGTAAATTCCATATAAACCTCCTAGAATAATCATATAGTAATATGAGTGTTATTACTGTTATTATATCATAAAAAAGAGGAAAAGATGTGTAAATTAATCGATGGAGAGACAGAGAATGTAAAAAAGGGAAAAGAGGTTTATGAAGAAGGGACAAAATGTATGTAGTTGGAAAGAAGCTTATTAAATAGTATTTTAGAGAAAAGGAGGTGCAATTTATGATTAAAGAAATAAAAGGAAATGAAGGAAAGTGTTAGAGTAGGAATAATATATTTCAATATCTAGTTAAAGCAACTTTTATCTGCTATCTTCTCATTTTTTCGCTCCTTGTGCAGGTATATATTCACTTTATTTTATATTCACCCTTTTTTTCTAGTTTTATATTGTTTTTTTTTGATATTTATATCCCCCCTTTTTCTTCACTCTTTTTCTCTTTATTTTTCAGTAAGTTTGCCCTTATTTTTAAATTTCACACGAAAAAATAAAAAATAATCATTTCTTAAATTAAAATAAATACTTTCACTAGATTTTTATTTTTAAAATAATAAATAAATTAAAATATTTTTATAAGATTTTTTGTTTAACATCTTTTTAACATCTTATAGAAGAAAAATAAAACGTTTTAAATTTTTAAAAAAAAGTTATTGACAAATATATAAAACGGGTGTATAATTAGTTAAATTTAATACACAAACGTTGAAAAGATAAGTAGATTAATACGTAGCTACAACAGAGAGTTGCTGTTTGGTGTGAAGTAACAAGGTGAAGATTAATTGAAAATGGTCTTAGAGTTTTGTTTATCTAATAGGTAAACACGTGAGCTGCACGATATAGCACACAGTATAAACATGTACTGAATAAGGTACTAATCGTAAGGTTAGTATAAACTAGAGTGGTAACGCGAATTAAGATACTCGCCTCTATTGCATAAGCAATAGGGGTGTTTTTTTATTATCTAAAACACAGAACTTATCAAAACGTAGAAAAGAGGAAATATATTATGACAAGAAAATTTAGTTTTGAAACATTACAATTACACGCAGGACAAACAGTTGGAGATACAAAAGCAAGAGCTGTACCGATTTATCAAACAACATCATTCGTTTTCGATGATATGCAAGATGCTGCAGATTCATTTGCATTAAGAAAAGCTGGGAATATTTATACTCGTATTACAAACCCTACTACGGCTGTTTTTGAAGAAAGAATCAATGCTTTAGAAGGTGGAGTTGGAGCATTAGCTGTAGCTTCAGGAATGGCTGCAACTACATATGTATTCTTAACATTAGCTCATGCTGGAGATCATATTGTATCTTCTAAAAATGTGTATGGAGGAACTTACAACCTATTAAAACTTACATTACCTCGTTATGGAGTAGATGCAACTTTTGTTGATCCAGACAACTTTGAAGAAATTGAACAAGCTATTACAGATAAAACTAAAGCATTATTTGTAGAAACTTTAGGAAATCCATTAGCAAACGTAGCAGATTTAGAAAAATGGGCTGAAATTGCTCACAAACACAAAATTCCATTAGTAGTAGATAACACATTTGCTAGTCCATACTTAATCAATGCATTTAGCCATGGCGTAGATATTATCGTTCACTCTGCGACTAAATTCATCGGTGGACACGGAACATCAATTGGTGGTGTTATCGTAGACAGTGGTAAATTCGACTGGGAAGGTAGTGGTAAATTCCCTCAATTAGTAGATGAAGATCCAAGTTACCACAACTTAAGTTATACAAGAGACGTAGGTGCTGCGGCGTTTATCACAAATGTAAGAACACAATTATTACGTGACACAGGAGCAGCATTATCACCATTCAACGCGTTCCTATTATTACAAGGATTAGAAACATTATCTCTAAGAGTGGAACGCCATGTAGAAAATACTAAGAAAGTATTAGACTTCTTAGCTAAACACCCTAAAGTAGAATCAATCAACTACCCTGGATTAGAAGGAAACAAATACTATGAATTAGCTAAAAAATACCTACCTAAAGGTAGTGGTTCAATCTTCTCATTCGATGTAGTTGGTGGAGAAGAAGCAGCCCGTAAAGTAATTGATAGTTTAGAAATATTCTCTAACTTAGCGAATGTAGCTGATGCGAAAAGTTTAGCAATCCACCCTGCTTCAACTACACACGGTCAATTAAGTCCAGAAGAATTACAATACACAGGAATTACTCCTGCGCAAATTAGATTATCAATCGGTCTAGAAAACGCAGATGACTTAATCGAAGATTTACGTTTAGCATTAGAAAATATTTAATACAGAAGAAACAAAAATGTTTTACGTGAAACATTTATAAGATTACTAAATACCGATTAACCTTAAAAAAATATATATTTATAGAGTATGTGCGGGGTTAAGACTCGACTTCTGATAATTTAATAACCGTTTATTTTTGTATTGTATATTTATAATAAACACGTCTTAACCCTCGCGAGTTTTCTCTTTTTGGAAGGTGATTAACAAAAGATAAATAATGATAAAAACAGTATCGACATTTATCTTTAGAGTTAATCACCTTCTTTTATATTCAGTTATAAAAAAGAGGGTATATAAAAAAAGTCTTTTTAGGGAAATATCCTAAAAAGACCTGTATAAAGGATAATAATTAAGTTAATAGGGTGAAAAAACTAACTTTTAGCTATTAACATATCACCTGAGGCAACTTCTTTACCATTTTCATCTTGAATCACAGCATTTACTCTTATAAGACTACGTAAACTAGACTGTAATTCACATATAATCTTTAATTGATCCCCAGCTGTTACTAGTCTTTTAAATTTAAAGTTTTTAACGCTAGCTAAATAACCAACATTATTTGTGACAGTTTCAAAATCAGTCTGTTCATTCACTTCTTCTACTCCTAAAGAGTCTAGAATACACAGTAAACCTGCAGATTGTGCTGCCATTTCAATCATTAAAACACCTGGTACAACAGGTTTTTTAGGGAAATGACCCTGGAAGTAAGGTTCGTTTATCGTTATATTTTTACGACATTCAATTGAGCCGGGTTTATAACTAATTACTTTATCTACCAATAAGAAAGGGTAGCCGTGAGGTAATAACTTCATTATAGTTTCAATATTAATCATGATAATAAAACTCCTTTTTGTGAAAAATTATTTCAATTCTTATTAAAAAATACCTTAAAATATTAAATATCTTTACTATATATAATAGAATTTTATTCCTCAATTGTCAAATTAAATAGAAAAATCGTTTGATTAAATAAACTATAATTTCTTAAGTTATTAAAACTAGTTAAAATATTTTTTTAGTGAATATATGCTGAAAGTAGAGTGAATTTAGAATAAAATACCTTATTTTCGTATACTCCCCTTCCCTTTTTTTTCTTTTTTTTTACATACCCTTCTCTTCCACCATTTTTTTAGGTGATTCCCCTCTTTTTTTACATAGATTTATTTCCTTTTCTTTAAAAATCACAATAAACTTTATATATTCATTTCTTTAATACGTATTTTACTACTAAATAATGAATAACCTCCCTCCTCTTTTTTACTTCTAGACTCTCTCCCCTCCCCTATCAGTATTTTATTATTTAAATTTTATTTATAAAAACAGTTAACTATAAGAAATATCGATTATAAAATATTAAGGTCAATTAATTTTATTATAAAAATTATAAATAACTTTAATATTTAAGGAAAATACTCCTCTTTTATATAAATTTAAGAATTAATTTCTGTTTGTTTACATTTTATGGTATAATTTTATTAAAGTTTTACAATAAGGAGGAGATAACGTGTATAAAGTAATGATAGTAGAAGATGATGAGATAATTTCTAACTCAATAGCTGGCTATCTTAATAAATGGCAGTACACTACATATGAAGTAAGTAACTTTCAAAATGTTATTACTGAATTTGTAGAAGAAAAGCCAGACATAGTGTTAATGGATATAAATCTCCCCTATTTTGATGGATATTATTTTTGTGAAGAAATAAGAAAAATATCTAAAGTACCTATTATATTTATTTCATCAGCTAGCGATGATATGAATATAGTTATGGCTATGAATATTGGTGCAGATGATTTTATAGAAAAACCTTTTAAACTAGTAGTATTAAAAGCTAAAATAGAAGCTCTATTAAGACGTGTTTATAATTTTAATAGTAGTAATTCGCTAATTGTTTATAAGGAAGTTATTTTTGATATAAATAAAGATGAAATTAAATACAAAGATAATATTGCAACATTAACAAAAAATGAAAGTAAAATTTTGACGATATTATTAGAAAATAGAGAAAAGATTGTTTCTAGAGAAGATATAATAGCCGCTTTATGGCAAAGTGATAACTTCATCGATGAAAACACCCTATCGGTTAACATAAATAGGCTGAGAGCTAAGTTAAAAAGTATAGGAATAGATGAATTTATTACGACTAAAAAAGGTAAAGGATACATCGTCTAATGGAAATATTAAAAAGTTATTTAAAGAAAAACATAAAAGTATATATTTTATTTATAGTTTTTATTCTAATATTTTTCATTATGTTTTATTTGTATAATTTACCACTTGAGGCGCTAATTTATACAGGAAGTTTTTGTTTTTTAGCAGCGCTTATAGCTAGCTTTTCTGATTTTGTTAATTATAAAGAAAGCTATAAGAAATTAAATTTCTTGGAGCAAAATATACTAAATGACCTAGAAGCTCTGCCGAAAAGTTTGGATATTAGAATAGACTATTATCATAAAATTATAGAGAAATTATATGAAGAGTTGGAGAAATTAACTCAGGAAAATCGACAAAAAAATACAGATATGGTCGATTACTACAGTATGTGGGTTCATCAGATAAAAACGCCGATTGCTGCGATGAATTTTCTATTGGATAATGAAGAAGTAGATCAAAAAATCTTACAGCAAGAACTGTTTAAAATAGAACGATATGTTGAGATGGTTTTAACGTACATAAGATTAGATAGCACGTCGTCGGATTATGTTATAACGAAGATTAATCTCGATGAAGTTGTGAAGGATACTGTAAAAAAATATGCAGCGTTATTCATTAACAAAAAGATAAAATTAAACTATGTTTCACATGAAACAATGGTGATTAGTGATAAAAAATGGTTGAGTTTTGCCTTTGAACAAATATTAGGTAATAGTGTGAAATATTCTAGCACGAATGGCGAGATAACTATTGAAACATTTGAAAACAAACTTGTTATAGAAGATAAAGGAATAGGTATTAAAGAAGAAGACTTACCTCGAATTTTCGAAAAAGGTTTTACAGGATTTAATGGAAGATATGAAAAAAAATCAAGTGGTCTAGGTTTGTATTTATGTAAAAAAACTTTAGATAAACTTGGTCATCATATAGAAATTTCTTCAACAGTTGGAAAAGGAACTAGAGTAGAAATTACATTCCCGAAAGAAGATACATTGAGGGATTAGATAAAGAACAAGGCAATAAAGAATCCTCTTTGGAGTTAGATTATAGATTTAACTTCTGAGGGGATTTTTTTATTTAAGGTGCATAGATATAAATTGACGGACTCCGAGCGTAAGTTAGCTATAAATTAGCTAAACCCTAAAAAACCTACTTGATATATATTATAATGTATATAAAATTATTTTCTAACTAATAAAAGAAATTATCTGAAAACTACCTTGTTTAAGTTTATTTTATTTGATAGAATAATAGTAAGGTGTAAGGAGGGAAAAGATGAAGCAGTATTTAAAGAAAAGATATTTAGAAAATAGTTTGTTACTTTTACTAATTATTTTTGGAGGAGCATGTAAGGTTGTCGCTGCGTATTTTATAGGGGATGGATTTAACGAATTAATTAAGTCAAATACCGATGGCTTTTTCTATAATATAGCCTATGCCGGTATAGTGTTTTTATTATATTTGGTTTCTCTTTATATAAAAATTCCGTATGAAAACTATGTGGTGCAAAAAATGATAACGGACATTCGATGTGATGTAGTCGATGCAATTTCTAAAAATAACTATGCTAATTTCAATAAGAAAAATAGCGGTGACTACATATCGTGGCTTAGTAATGACTTGATGATTGTTGAGGAAAAAGGATTTGGTAATTTTTATCAAAGTATTACAGCGATAATAGAGACTTTTTTAGCTATAGTTGGACTGTTTGCATTCCACTGGTCGATTATTGTCTTCTCGATAATAATGAGTGTTCTTACATTAGTTTTACCAGCTCTTGCGCAAAAATCTATCCAGAATAAAGCTCAGAGATATTCAGGTTCGTTAGAAAAATTAATAAGTAAAAATACAAATTACTTACAGGGATTTGATAGTTTACTATCGTTCAATAAATTAGGAATTTTGAAAAAAATTGTAGAAAGTTCTTCTAATGAAGTACTAAAAGAATCTGTGTCGCTAAGAAAAAGTGTCGGTTTAGCTGGAGTTCTAGGTGGTTTAGGTAACTTAGTAGGACAAGTTGGTGTAGTATTACTAACAGGAATACTAGCGCTAAAAAATATTGTTGGTTTTGGATCTATTTTAACGGTAGAATCACTAACCTCAACGATTTTCAACTCTGTAGGAAATATTATGAATATTACGGTAGAGTTAAATATCGTAGTGCCAATCTTTGAGAAATTTGAGAAATTTAAAGAAGAGGCTAAGGCAATTAATGAACAAGATACAAGTAAAAAATTATTAAATGAAGAAATTGAAACTATAGAATTAGAAGACGTTTCTTATAAATATGAAGAAAAAAGTATATTAAAAAATATTTCGTATTCATTTAATAAACATGGGAAGTACGCTATTGTCGGTGAAAGTGGTAGCGGAAAATCTACATTATTAAAATTATTGACTGGAAGAATAGAAAATTACGAAGGTTCAATTAAATTTAATGGAGAAGAACTAGAGAATCTTAATAAGTATAGCCTGTATGATAAGATGCTATATATTCCGCAAGAACCTTACATTTTCACAGAAAGTCTAAGATTTAATATTACGCTAGGTGATGAATATACTGATGAAAAAATCAAAGCTACCTTAGAAAGTGTAGAATTAGGAGAATTTTTAGCAGGTCTTGAGGACGGTTTAGATACTGAGCTTGTAGAAGGCGGTAAGAATTTATCAGGTGGTCAAAAACAAAGAATAGCCCTAGCTCGTGGAATTATTAGAGAGAAAAGAGTAGTACTGTTAGATGAGATAACGTCTAATTTAGATAAGGATAACGCAGAAAAAATAGAAGAACTTCTATTAACTAATCCAGAATTAACGGTAATTCTAATAACACACAGACTAGATAGCAATTCTGAACAAAGATTCACAGATGTATTGAGACTGTAATTTCCCAGGAAATAAAGTTGCTAGACATTCTTGAAATGAAATAAAAAGTAATAAATATCCCAATCTTACAAAAGTGTAAGGTTGGGACCTTTTTTGTAAGGAAAATCGATAGAATCTGTAAGAAAAGTAAGGTAGAATATAAATATAAACAACGAGGAAGTTGTAGAAAAGTTCGAACTAGGAAGATAAGATAAAAAGAATTCAGGAGTGATAAAAATGTTATTAGAAGTCAACAATGTAAGAAAAGTTTATACGACAAGATTAAGTACTCAAAGTACAGAAGCGTTAAAAAATGTAAATTTCGCAGTAGATAATGGTGAATATGTAGCGATCATGGGTGAGAGTGGAAGTGGTAAAACTACTTTATTAAATATTATCGCAACATTCGATAAAGCAACGTCAGGGAATGTGAATTTAAATAATTTAGATTTAAGTAAGCTGAAAGATAAAGATTTAGCGAATTTCCGCCGTGACAATCTAGGATTCGTCTTCCAAGATTTCAACCTACTTGATAATTTTTCTATAAAAGATAATATCCTATTACCGCTAGTACTAGCTAATAAAAAATATAAAGATATGGAAAAAAGGTTAGAGAAAGTAACTAAACCTTTAGGAATTGATAAATTAATCAATAAGTTTCCATATGAAGTATCTGGTGGTCAACGTCAAAGGGTTGCGGTAGCTCGTGCGATTATTACAAATCCAGCTCTAATCTTAGCGGACGAACCGACAGGAGCGCTAGATTCAAAATCAACAGATCAACTGTTAGAAGTATTTGAAAAACTAAATAATGCGGGACAAACAATTATTATGGTTACGCACTCTGTGAAAACAGCAGCTCGTGCAAAACGTGTATTATTTATTAAGGACGGAGTAGTTTTCCACGAACTTAGAAAAGGAAATGCGACTACTAGTGAGATGTTCCAAAAAATTAATGATACGTTAACTTTAATGCAGGCAGGTGAGTAAGATGAGCTTCTTTTATAGCAAATTTGCTTTAAACAACCTTGTAAAAAATAAAAAATTTATAATACCTTATGTGTTATCAGCAATTTTTACAATAATGTCATTTTACATACTATCATCTCTAGCCTTTGGGGATAATTTAGACAAACTTCCAAATGGTATCGATGCGACCAAACAGGTATTAAGTTTCGGGATTATTGTAATTGCGCTGTTCTCTGTAATTTTCTTATTTTATACTTACAGTTTTCTAGTAAAACGTAGAGTAAAAGAATTCGGATTGTATTCTGTTTTAGGTATGACAAAAAAACAAATAGCTAAAATCTTAGTGTTAGAAACAATTATTATCGCTGTAACTACAATAGTGTTAGGAATTGGATTAGGAATAATTTTTGATAAACTTATGCTGTTAGTATTATTGAAGTTATTCTCAGCGGGAGTTAGCTTTGGTTTCAGTATAACACCGATAGCTATAGTTTTCTCAGTATTATTATTTGGAGGAATATACTTCTTATTATTACTTTATACTGTTATAAAAATAGCTAGACTTAGAATTGTAGCCTTATTAAAAGATGAAAATAAAGGTGAAAAAGAACCAAAATCTAGATGGATTCTAGCGATAATTGGTTTAGCGTTAATCGGTTATGGATATTACACAGCACAAACTGTACAAAATCCTATAAAAGCAATATTAGTATTCTTTTATGCTGTAATTGCGGTAATTATTGGTACATATTTAGTGTTCATGGCAGTTAGTATAACAGTACTAAAAATTATGAAAAATAATAAAAATTTCTACTATAAACCTAAAAACTTCATCAGCGTTTCTGGTTTATTATACAGAATGAAAAGAAATGCAGTAGGATTAGCGAATATCTGTATATTATCTACTATGGTTCTTGTAACTATGGGATCAACATCGGCTTTATATGCAGGTATGGAAAAATCTTATAATGAGAGATTCCCAAGACAATTAATGATCGCAGGTTATCATTCTACTAGTGATAAACTAAAAGAAATCGAAAATAATGTAAAATTATCAGCTAAAGAAGCGGGAACTGAAGTACAAGATTTAGTATCATATAATTCATTACCTATGGTAGGAAGATTAGTTGAAGATAAATTTAATTTTGAATCATATGTAGGTGTAGACTTAAGTAATGTTAAAATGATAGTTGTTTTACAATTAAAAGATTATAATAAGTTCGCTAATAAAAATAAAACATTAGAAAGTAATGAGATTTTATTACATATCGATAAAAAAGGAAATTACAACTATAATAGTATTTCTCTAAATGGCAGTGAATATAAAATTAAAGAAAAATTATCAGAGTTTCCAGGAACAATAGGTTCAGATACCGCAAATATTATGGATACATATTATGCTGTTGTTAAAGATGAGAAAGAAGCAACTAAATTAGCTACAAAACTAACAGAGTTAAGTAGTAAAGAGTTAGAAAAAAGAGGGATTGGTTTACAATCAGGTGCTCCTACACTTCAAAACTACGTTGCATTCAATATTAAAGATACAGATAGAGAAGCTAAGGTAATCGAAAGTTTCAAAAAATTAGAAAAAGGAGAGAGTGTATCAATAGAAGGTAAAGAAGAAAACAAAATTACATTCAGAGGAGTATTCGCATCATTCCTATTCATCGGAGTGTTTATAAGCTTTATCTTCGTAATAAGCCAAGTGGTAATCATGTACTACAAACAAATCTCAGAAGGATATGAAGATAAAGGAAACTTTGAAATTATGAGAAAAGTAGGTATTACAGATAAACAGATTAAACAATCAATCAGATCACAAGTACTGTTAATCTTCTTCTCACCGCTAATTATAGCGACATTACACACGATAGTAGCATATCCATTTATTGAGAAAATATTAAGATTATTCTTAATAACAGATAGTAGCATATTTTTACAAGCACTCGCTGTGACAATTGTAGTCTTCGCAATCTTCTACCTAATAGTTTATGCGATAACATCAAAAATTTACTATAGAATTATAAAAGAATAGACAAAAATAAACTCCAGAGGAAAATTCTGGAGTTTTTTTGTTTTATCTACATTTGGACTTTTGTTCTTACAAAATGGGAGATGTAAGAACAAAAGTAAGCTAAAAAGTAGAAAGAAAAGCTATCTACTGTCTTTCTAAAGGAAACACAAAAATCAATAAATAGCGTCAAATTGTACATCTCACAAAAACAAAACTATGAAATACAAAGAGTTACCGAGAATAAGATGAAACTCCGTTTCCCGAACATTCTCTATATTTTTGAACATTTTCGTAACAATAAACAAGAAAGCTATCTTTTAATTTAGCTATATAGTATAATAATAATTGATAATATATATCAATAAAGGTAGCTAGAGCCTTTTTCTCAAAAAGAGTGAATGTTGGACTTTTATAAGAAACAACCTAGATCTGATACCATAATATTACTCTTTTTGTGTAAAAAATCTAAATTTGAAATTAAATAAGGAGATATTATGAAGATAGATGGTAGAGCGATGGCTCTCTTTAATATCAAAAGAGAAGTATATCTCGTAGCGATTCTTAAACTTGTTGCCTTTTGGTGCTCGCTATTTTTTATCTACAATTTCGTAGATTTTCTATTTTATTCACTAGGTGAAGAGAGTAGAAGCGGTGCTGTATTAGGGTTTATCTTGAAAACGGTAGTAGGTTTAGTAGTGTATTATGCAGCTACAACTGGGGATAATTACTTCAGTCACAAAATTTCTAAACAGGTTAGAAATACATTAAGAAAAGAAATTTACAACAAAGTAGAAAAACTTTCACTAAATTACACAGAAGCAGTAAATACTGGTAGTCTTCTTGTGATGAACTCTTCATCAATCGTGAATATTGAATTTTATTTCAATAAGTTTGTACCGCAGATGTTTGCGACATTGTTTATTGTGCTTAGCTCGTTTGTTATTTATGGGAAGATTCATATTCTGTTGTTTATAGCGATGTTATTACTATATCCGCTTATCCCTGTATCTATTATGATTATTATTAAGAAGTCGAAAAAGGCTAATAAAAAGAACTTCAGCGATTTCTTAAGCTTATCTGAAGTATTCTACGATAGATTATCAGGTTTCACAACGGCAAAAATTTATGGTAAAGAAGATAACGTAGCGAGTGATGTTGATACTCGTAGTGCAAAATATAGAAAATCGACGATGGCATTACTTCGTCACCAACTTAATTCTATTAATGTGATGGATGCTATTACTTATGTTTCTATTTTTATCTTATCAATTATTGCTATCTTTGCGGTGAAAGATCAGAAGCTTATAGTTTTTGTTATTGTTGCTACATTAGAATGTTTTAAACCATTACGTGCTTTAGGAGGATTGTTCCACATTTCGATGAAAGGGAATGTTGAGTTAGATAATATCTACAAACTTCTTGATCATCCGGAACAGGAAAAAGATGAAACTATCAAGGTTGAAGCTGGGAAAAATATTGTTCTGAACAATGTAAGTTTCTCTTATGGTGAGGAGACGACTTTAGAAAATATCAATATGCTATTTAAACCTGGTACGAAAACAGCATTAGTAGGAGAAAGTGGAAGTGGTAAGTCTACTATTATCAAACTAATCTTAGGTTTAAATTCTAATTATAGTGGAAGTATAAAATACGACAACTTCAATATTGATAGTATTCCTACTAGAGAGATGGCTAAAATTACGACACTTATTACTAATGATAGTTACTTAGTTAAAGGTACTGTAAGAGAGCATTTAAGTGTTCGCAAAAATATAACTGAAGAAGAAATGTATAATGCTTTAGAAAAAGTTAATCTTAAAGATTTTGTTGAAGAACACGGAGGTCTAGATTATGAGCTTGCGATAGGAGCTGCGAACCTTTCTGGTGGTCTAAAACAAAGGCTACTTGCAGCAAAAGCAATACTAAAAGATTCTTACTTGTATATACTTGATGAAGCTGTATCGAATATTGATGATTACAGTAAAGAAATCGTGCTTAATGCCTTCGATTCAATTAAAGAAGGAAAAATTATTATTGTTATTTCTCACGATTTAGAGACTGTGACAAATTCAGATAATATTTATGTTCTAAAAGATAAGAAAATTATCGAAGAAGGAACACATGCTGAGCTGATTGAAGAAAATTCTCTATATAGAAAATTATTCACAGATCAACAACAACTGAAATCAAAATTTTTAGCTAAGGAGGTAGAGTAATGACATCATTAAGAGAATTAAAACAACTTTTAGCTATCGCTCAAGAGTTTAAACGTCCATTACTTAGAGCGACTTTATTTGGAAGCTTAGGTCACTTAACACTTGTCGTATTTACCTACTTCATCTCGTTGTTCTTTTTAACAAAAATAACAACAATAGCAGCAATTTTATTTATCATAATTTTCGCTTTAGCTGTGTTAAAAGGATTATTTAGCTATACTGAGCAACTTTTAAACCATTATGTTGCGTTCAAAGTATTACATGCTTTACGTGTTAAAGTTTTAGAGAAATTCAAACGTATATCTGTCGATAGTTTTACAAAAAACACTTCAGGTGATTATATGACGATGATTACGACTGATATCGAATTATTAGAAGTTTTCTACGCGCACACGATAACACCATTTATGATCTATATCGTGCAAAGTTTAGTAGTTAGTATCTTCTTACTATTCTTTAGCGTGAAACTAGCGTTAGTAGCTTTAATAATCTATATCGTAATCGGACTTGTGTATCCACTAAGTTTTAGAAATGTCGGACAAGACGTTGGTGAAAATTATCGTCGTAAACTAACTCAAGTAAATAACAATTCATCAGAAGAAGCTTATGGAATTTTTGAAACATTACAATATGGAAAAATCGATGAGGCTAAACGTAATATCGATATGGAAACTGAGGAACTGACAAGAAGTTCGTATTTAAAAAACAAATTCTTAGTAGATTTAAATACTCTAAATGTTGTAACTTACAATATCGGGGTGTTGGCATTTATCTACGTTGCAGCTTCACTTGATAGTCAGTTCATAACTGTATCATTAGTTGCGATGTTTATCGTATCGTTTATTCCTATTTTATACATGGGGAATCTTGCTTCAACATTAAGTCAAACGATGGCTAGTGGGAAGAGATTTTTAGAACTTATGAATACGCCGGAAGAAGCGGAAAATAGAGGTGTAGTTGTTGATTTTAACGAACTTAAAGTTGAGAATTTAACATATCGTTACGCTGATAATACTGTAGTGGATAATTTAAGCTTTGATGTGAAAAAAGGCGAAGTTATAGGATTAAGTGGACCAAGTGGTTGTGGTAAATCTACAATAGCGAAACTTATTATGAAATTCATCTCAGATGAAAATATGGAAGGTAATATTACTATCGATGGTGTCGATCTAAGAGAGATAGATAATCGTTACTTTAGAGAAAATAGTTCGATAATACTACAAGATAGTTACTTATTCAATGCAAAAATTAAAGATAATATCACATTCTTCGAGAAAGATTTGGATAAAGAAGAGTTGGATGCATCATTAAGAAAAACTAATTTAAGAGGTTTTGTGGATAACTTGAAACGTCGTGAAAATGAAATCGTTGGTGAGAGAAGTTCGAATATAAGTTCAGGGCAAAAACAACGTTTATCAGTAGCGCGTTCATTCTACAATGACAGTAAACTTCTAATTCTAGATGAAGCAACAGCGAACATCGATATCTTCAGTGAAATCGAAGTGCTAAAAGCTTTAGAAGAAAGTAAAAAAGATAAGATAACAATAATAATTTCACACAATAAATCAACATTATCAATCTGTGATAAGGTGATTAGATTAGGTGAGTAAAAAGTGAGAGGAACTTGGAAAATACCAAGCTCCTCTTTTTTTATTATCGTGTTAAGTTTTTATAAATTTGTTGTTTAATAAATTGTAAATCATGCTCCTCAGTAGGACAAGGAACGTCTTCAAAAAGAATAAATCTTTGGACTGAGTAGGTACTGATAGGTCCTGCGAATGAACGAATAATTTCGGATGTTGATAAGTTCTCGTTAATTTCAGGATTAGTTTCTCTATATTTTTTTAATATAGCTTTGAAGTTTATTTTTTCAAATGTTATTTTTATAGAATCAATAAGTTGTGTTTTAAAATTTTCATTTGTTAATATTTCTGAGTATACTATTTTTATAGTATCCTTATTTTCTTTTAGGAAAACCATGCGATCTTCGACAACGTAACTGATTAATTCTTCAAGGGAGTTGGTATTTTGAGTTCTTTTTAGAAAATTTAAAAACAATTTAGGAATAACAGGGACTATTATTGAATATAATAAATCTTCTTTAGTTTTAAAGTATTTGAATACTGTTGCCTGACTAACGCCTGCTTCTTTAGCGATTTGAAGCGTAGATGTCCCATGGTATCCTTGTTTTGCGAATAATTTAATAGCAGCTTCTATTGTTTTTTTCTTACCGGGTGGGAAGGATTCGTCATGAGAAATGCTAAAGTAAGATTGTAAGATATTTTCAGTCATAAGGGTCTCCTATTGTTTTTTAAACTTTTCTATATCGTTTTAAGCCTAGAATATTAAGTATTATTAGAAGGATGCAAAGTGCAAGTAGAACAACGATATCAGTTTTAATTGCAAGAAGATTTTTACCTTCTAAAATTATTTTGCTTAAACCGTCACTAGCATACGTAACAGGTAGGATTTTACTAATATAAACGGCGATTTTCCCCATACTTTCAACAGATACTATTCCTGAAAAGAACATTTGTGGAATGATTATTACTGGAACGAACTGCATAATTTGGAATTCTGATTTTGCAATTGTAGAGATTAGTAAACCTAATGTTAAGGCAACCATTGCTAGTAATACATTAACTATTATAACATAAAATGGATTTCCAGCAACTTCAATATTTAATAAATATATAGATGATAAAGTGACGATAATAGTTTGAATTACAGCTAATGAGCTATAAGATAGCACATATCCTAGGACAACTTCACTTCTTTTTACAGGAGTAGCTAAAAGTCTATCTAGAGTTCCGCTAGTACGTTCTTTTAGTAGAGCCATACCAGATATTAGAAACACGAAGAAGAATAGGATATAGCCGATTAAAGTAGGTGCAACTTTATTGAAAAATGTTGAATCTGCATTACCGTAGTTATAATATTCTTTAACTTCAGGTTCTTGTTTGCTTTCACCTAATTTAGGATTTACTTTTTTAACAACTTCTACCAAGTTTTTTACTTCTGATGCTTTTATAGAACTTTTTAAAACTTGTTGAGCTTGCATAGTTTTAGTAGAATCTATGTTAGCATGAGTTACTGTATAAGTATTGTTATCGTAAGAAATTACAGTATCAATTTCATTATTTTTTAATTTTTCTTCAGCAACTTCTTTTGATTGATATTCCTGTAGATAAACGTTGTCGATATCTTTCATTACAGATACGACACTTTGAGGAGTATTTACAGAAGCTACAGTAATTTCAGAATTTGTATTTGCTGAAAAGACTATGCTGATTAACCACATTATAAAAATAGGAGCAACGAACATCATTGCCAAAGTTCTTTTATCTCTAAAAAACTCTTTAAAAACTCTTTTTGAAATAGTTAAAATTCTCATATTATTTTTCCTCCGCTTTTAAGAATACTTCTTCGATAGTAGCAACATTATTTTTTTCTTTTAGATTTTTTGGTGTATCAAAATCTATAATATCACCACGAAGAAGAAGTCCTACTTTATCGGTAAGTTCTGCTTCGTCCATTACGTGAGTCGTCACAAGGATTCCAACACCGTTATCCCTCTGCTTGAACAATTCTTTCCAAATGTTACGACGAAGGCTAGGGTCTATACCGACTGTAGGTTCATCGAGTATAAGTAACTCAGGGCTACCGATTAGCGCAATAGCGAGTGAAAGTCTGCGTTTCATCCCACCTGAATAATTCGATACTAATTTTTTTAAGTGATCGGTTAGATCAACAATTTTAGCTACATAAGCTATCTCTTCTTTTAGTTGTTTTGAAGAAACACCTTTCATTCTTCCAAAGAATTCTAAGTTTTCGCAGCCGGTAAGCATCTCATAAAGGGCATCGCTTTGTGCCATATATCCAATATTAGAAAGAATTTCTCTTTTTGGCATTTTGTTATCTAGAACAAGGGCTTCACCTTTATCCGCTTTTTCCATACCGAGCATTGTTTTTATTAATGTTGATTTTCCGGCTCCTGAAGGCCCGATAAGACCGATAATTTCACCTTTTTCTAGGTTGAAATCAATATTGTCCAGGACTGTTTGATCACCGAAACTTTTTGATAATGAAGTAATTTGTATTAATTTTTTCATAAGAATCACCTTTCTTCCTAAGAGTGAGTAAACACTCACTTTATAAATAAAAAAATATAGCTGAGATTATGTGAGAGATAATTGTCCCCCTAATTATTTTAGAACTAATATTATTAAAGAACAGTTTACGATAGGTGTAAGGAAATATCCCATTAGAAATATGATTTCAAACCTCTAGTGAGCAAACATTCACCTCACACTTAATATTATAGTGATTAATCACTCACTTGTCAAGAAGGAAAATTGAAAAGTTATAAAAAGGGGGATAAATGGCAAGTATTTTGACAAACCAAAATATTTGTTATAACATAAAAATAGAAGAAGTCTTATTGAAGTAGAAAAGGCTCTCTACACACTCTTTTATAGAGTACCTGAGATGATGGGTACGCCGTCTATCCTTTAAGACTCTTGTCAAAAAGTAAAAGAACATTCTTCGGAGTGTTCTTTTATTTTTTAAGATAAGTATTTCACAGATAATATGGTTTTGGAGATATTTATTAAAAATCTTATAATATAAACTTATATTAGAGTCACCTTAGTACAAGAAGTAATATATAGCATATAAATATGATATAATATTTATAAAATCAGAATAATAAAATATGAATCAAGTTTTTAGAAGATAAAAAGATAATAAATCATACGAGGGGGTTATTATACCTGGGGTATGTAGTAATTCAAGTGAAAAAAATTTTGTTAAGGGGGAGATACGTCATAATGAAAATACTTGAGGTTCTAAATGAGTTTTATGGTGATTTTGAATTCATTAAAGAAAAGTGGAATGAAAAATACGAAGGTATCCTTATCGAAATAAAGGAAGAGCAAGGCTATAAAAGATGTCGCTTGGCAAAAAAAACACCCAAAAAAGAAGGATATTTTACAGTCTTTTGGAAAAATGACTCAAGAAATAAAAACATTCCATATACTAATGAAGATCTAGGGAATGAACTCGTTATTGTTGTGATCGATAACGATAAAAGAGGACTTTTTATTATTCCAAATGATGAGGCTATCCGTAAAAAAATTCTCTCGACAAAAGACAGCAAAGGAAAAATGGCTATGAGATTTTATCCACCTTGGTGTACGGATTTAAATAAAACAGCTCTAGAAGCACAAAAATGGCAATTGAAATTTTTTAGAATAATTGAATCATAAGAATAATTTTTGGTGCTCTTGGCGAAAAATATTGATGAAATCTTTAGTGGATTCATATATACGCAAACGATTTGTTTTTTATGCTCGATAAGAATTTCACTGTTAATGTCATTTTTAAGATATTTATTATAAAATCTTATAATCTAAACTTAGTTTAAAGTCACCTGAGTAAAATAGTTAATATATATCACATAAGTGTGATATAATATTTATAAAGTCAGAATAATAAAATATCAACAATAAAGTCAGGAGGAATTTATTATGATAGATGGATTAAATAAAATATGGAATAAATTTCTTAATTTTTTAGAAGATAAAAAAATTTATAAATCATATGAAGGAGCTATAGTCTCTGGAGTATGCAGTGGTTTAAGTGAAAGATTTGGAATAAGTGCTAGTTTTTTACGAGTGCTATTCTTATTAGCGAGTATTTTCTCATTCGGTAGTCCGATATTGATATATATACTGTTATCGATAATAATGCCGGTAAAACCGATGAAAGAAAACTACAGAAAATCAAGCTACATCGATGGACGTGCTTGGGAAAAGTAATATAAAGAAAAGTTCTAATTGATCAAGTGTCAATTAGAACTTTTTGTTTATTTCACTGCATCGATAAATCTAGCTGCTATTTCTTTTGGACGGGTAATAGCTCCACCTACTACTACGCTGGATGCGCCTGCATCATAAGCTAATTTAGCTTGATTAGGGTAGTGGATGCGTCCTTCAGCTATGATTGGAACAGAAATAGTTTCAGATAATTTTTTGATAAGATCTAAATCTACTTCATTTGGTCTATCTTTTGTATTTTCTGTGTAACCACTTAAGGTAGTTCCTACAAAATCAACACCTATTTTTTCTGCATTTACACCTTCTTCGAAAGTAGCGATATCAGCCATTAAAATAATGTCAGGATATTTAGCTTTGATTTCTGCAACAAAATCATTAATAGTTGTTCTATCGAAACGAGGGCGTAAAGTACAGTCTAAGGCAATGATTTCACAACCTGTTTCTACAAGGGCGTCTACTTCTTTCATAGTTGCTGTGATGAATTGAGACATACCTTCATAACTTTGTTTGATAATTCCGATAACAGGTAAGTCTACTGTTTCTTTAATTTGAACTATGTCTGTAACACCTTGTGCACGAATACCAACGGCTCCAGCTTCTTTTGCAGCTAGTGCCATAAGTTTCATGATTCCACCTTCTTCAACATATAGTGGTTCTCCAGGTAATGCTTGGCAAGAAACGATAATGCCACCTTTTATTTGGTTTAAGATTTTTTCTTTTTTATCCATAGTTAACTCCAATCAGAGCTTAATCTTTAATGGTTAAGCTGTAGTATTTATAATTTATATATATTTTTACATATTCAAAAATTTTGCCGTCACCGAAGTAAGTGTACCTATCGAATTCAAAACAAGGTTCACCATCTTTTGCGATAAATTTGGCAATTTCTTCAGGAGTATCAACTATAACGTTCATAATTTTTTTAGATTTTTCTTGGTGAATATCTATACGATATTTTTTTCTAATCATAGTAGCAAGCTCTTTGAAACTATCTATATCATTAATATTAACGTCAGGTAAATATTTTATTGGAATATAGTTAGTTTGATGAGCCCATGCGATATTACCAATATATTTTATACGAGCTACTTTTAGAAGTTTTTGATTTTTTAATTTTAATTTAGAACAAAGTTCTTTATCTTGAATAATCTCAGCTTCGATAACTTCAGAGTGCTCAGATACTGATTCTTTAAAGTGTTTGTGGAAGTTGTTATTTTCTGTAACTAGAACTTTTTTGTTAACTAATGTTTTATTAACAAAACTTCCTTTACCTTGAATTCTGAAAATATAACCTGCAGACTCTAATTCATTTAGTACACGTACGGCAGTAGTACTACTAACATTATATATTTCTTTTATCTCTTTTTCTGTATAGAGTTGTTCACCTTCTTTAAAAATACCAGTTTGTATTTTTAAAATGATGTCATTTATAATCTTTTCGTATTTTTTCAAGTTGACTCCTCCTTGATTAATTAATATAAAAATAGACTTATTAAAATTTAATGTGTTAACTTAAACTTATATTATCACTTATCCTGAACTTTGTAAAGAAAAATTTTAATAATATTAGAAAAAAATTAAACGGTTGCATAAGTTGGAGTATTAGAACTAGAGAGATATTGATGAAAAAACAAGCCCCACCTTACTTTTTAGGTAAAGAGGGGATAAGTTTTAATATTTTATTTTTCTACAAATGGGCTGATTGCTCCATATAGAGCTGCATCGTTTCCTAGCTCAGCGGCTAAGAATTTAGTTTTGTTTATTTCGATTGGGTGTAGTTCACGTACTTTAGCTTCAAGTTTGTTTAATAAGTAATCACCTTGAGCAGATACGGCCCCACCGATTACGATGTATTTTGGATCTAAGATACATAGTAAGTTAACAATACCACGAGCAAGCTCGAATAACCATTCGTCTAGTACTTTTAATGCACTTGTATCTTCACGTTTACAAAGATCGAAGAATTCGATAACACTTAGACCTTCGTACATTTCAGATTTAATTTTTCTATCTAATGCAATAGTAGAAGCACGTTGTTCGTATGTAGTTTTAGTATCGAAATCGTAAACAGATTGTCCGATTTCCCCTACACCGAAGTTAGATCCGAAAGGAAGGCTGTTTAAGTAGTAAGCCCCACCGATTCCAGTTCCTAAAGCCATACAGAATACTTCATCAAGACCTTTAGCTCCACCAAGCCATTGTTCACCAAGTAAAGCACAGTTAACGTCGTTATCAGCATATACTGGAATACCTAGTCTATCTCCAAAATCACGTTTGAAGTTAGTTCCAAGGTAGTTTTTAATAGTTGGAGCAGCACGGATTACTTCCATGTGTACATTATCGATAACTCCAGCTGCAGAAATACCTGCTGCAGAGAAGTTGTAAGATTCACGGATTTTGCTTGCTATTCTGAACATTTCGTCAGTAATTTTTACAGTTACGTTGTCAGGTGTTTTACAAGTTTCGTAGTGGATGATTTTATAGTTATCATCAAATACAGCAAATTTTATACTTGTCCCACCGATATCAATTCCTAAATACATATTATACCTACTTTCTAAATAAAGACATATTGTTCTTTAAAATTTATTAATGTTAAAAAATCTTTACAACGATATATTACCATAAAAACGTTTTTTTGAAAATAAGTTATTGAAAAAAATATAAGGTATCTGTTATATAAAGTAACATACTTAGTGTATAATAAAAGCGTAGGTATATAATAAAAGGAGAAGAAAATGGATAAAATTATATTTTTAGAGCCTGTATTTTGTGAAAGAATATGGGGAGGACGCAATTTAGAAAGTTTTAATTTTTCTATTCCACAAGGAAATATTGGAGAAGCATGGGTAATTGCAGCTCATGATAATGGAAGTTCAAAAATAACAAATGGACAGTTGGCAGGATTGACACTAAAAGAGGCTTACGAGAAACAACCTACGTTATTTACAGAAAAAATTTATGATAAGTTTCCGTTATTGATTAAAATCTTAGATGCTAGTGATAATTTATCGGTTCAAGTGCATCCTGAAGACGACTATGCGCGAGTAAATGAGAATGGAGAGCTAGGTAAGACTGAATGTTGGTATGTATTAGATGCTAAAGAAGGTGCGAAATTAGTATATGGACATACCGCTAAAACAAAAGAAGAGTTTAATAGTAAAATAGACGCTGAGCAATGGAATGAGCTGTTTATTGAGAAAAATGTAAAAGCAGGAGATTTCTTCTATATTCCAGCGGGGACACTTCATGCGATTGGAGAAGGAATTTTAATTTATGAAGTGCAACAGAACTCTGATACAACATATAGAGTTTACGATTATGATCGTGTTGATAAAGATGGAAATGCTCGCGAACTACATATAGAAAAAACAAAAGATGTTACAAAAGTTCCTTTTGAAAAAGCTACAACAAGTCCTAAAGAGGAGAAGTTGGATGGAGCTACTATAACATACTTAGCAGATGAGAAGTATTTTTCTGTTTATAAAGTAGATGTTAAAGGTCAGGTTTCGCTAGATAAAACTGCGACAGGAAATTTATTTACTGTTCTTGATGGTAAAGGTAGAGTGGTAATTGATGGAACTAGTTATGATGTAAAAAAAGGAGATAGCTTTATTCTAACAACAGCTTGCTCATCATATACATTAGAAGGAAATATGTTCCTAATCGGAAGCTATGATAGATAGAATGTTCTAAAGAATGTGAATCTTAAAATAAGAGGGGCTGATCTAAAAGTCCTAGATTTTATAAAAAATTATATGAGAACGTATAGACGCAAGAGTTTACTGATATTTAAAGAAAGTTTTAATATCTAATAAACTTAGCGGGAGTGACTCGACAAAATCGATTTCTTTGAAATTATGATTTTTGAGTCGCTCCTTTTTTATATTTAAGAGTTTAATGCATTAATTAGATAATAGAAGACTAGACAAATACTAGATAAATAACGTATAAAACAACTCAACAATAATAATGATTGAATCATACCAGATATAGCTTAAAGGTTAACAGATAAAAGGGTTTCAAAAAATATTATAATTTTAATTTTTTCTATTGACAAACGATAGAAAACGTTTTACAATATAAGTGTGTTAAAATTTAATGTGTTAAATAAATACAAAAAATAAAAATAATAAAAACAAATAACGGAGGTTATAACAATGAAAGATTTAAAAGGACTTTATTCAGCTTTACTTATTCCATTTGACGAAAATGGTGAGGTTAAAGAAGAGGGACTAAGACAGGTTATTGAACATAACATCAATGTAAGTAAAATTGATGGTCTATATGTTAACGGAAGTAGTGGGGAGAACTTCTTATTAAACACTGCTCAAAAGAAACAAATTTTTAAATTTGTAAAAGAAGTAGTTGGGGACAGAGTTAAGCTTATCGCTCAAGTTGGATCTTTAGATTTAAATGAAGCTGTAGAACTAGCTAAATACGCTACAGAATTAGGATACGACTCATTATCAGCAGTTACTCCATTCTACTACCCACTATCATTCAACGAAATCAAACACTACTACAAAACAATCATCGATGCAACTGACAACAGCATGATTCTTTACTACATTCCATTCTTAACAGGGGTTAAAATTAGTTTAGATCAATTCGCTGAATTACTAGAAGATGAAAAAGTTATCGGTGTTAAATACACTGCAGCAGACTTCTATCAATTAGAAAGATTCAGAAAACGATTCCCTAACAAACTAATTTGGTCTGGATTTGATGAAATGTTAGTTCAAGCTGCTATTACTGGAGTAGACGGAGCTATCGGTTCTACATACAATGTTAACGGACAAAGAAGTCAAGAAATCTTCAGACTTGCTAAAGAAGGTAAAGTTGCTGAAGCTTATGAACTTCAACACGAAGCAAATGACGTAATTGAAAAAGTTCTTGAATTAGGATTATACCAAACACTTAAAGAAATCCTTAAAGTTAAAGGAATCGATGCAGGAACTTGTAAAAAACCTATGAAATCATTCGATCCAGCTAAATTAGCTGAAGTTGAAAAATTAGTTAAAGATTATAACCTATAATTTTTAAAAAAATAAGGGGTATATTAGGGGTAAGGAAAGAGGAGCCAAGCTCCTCCTTCCAAAATAAGAAGTAAATAAAATTAGGAGGAGAGTACCATGGACAAAATAGGATTTGGTACACTGAATAGTATAGTTTTAGCAGTTTATCTAATAGCTATGCTAGGTATAGGGGTGTATTTCACTAAAAAAGCAGGTGAAAGCACGGACGAATTCTTTAAAGCTGGTGGAAATATCCCATCTTGGGCAGTAGGATTCTCAATTTATGCAACAACATTATCAGCCATTACATTTATGGCGACACCGGAAAAAGCATTTAACGGTGACTGGACATATGCAGCAGGGAACTTTTCAATTATCGCGATTATTCCGATATTAATTCACTACTATGTTCCATTCTTTAGAAAATTAAATGTAACTACAGCGTATGAATATTTAGAAGAACGTTTTAATCCTAGTGTACGTGTAGTAGGAAGTGTGTTATTCTCACTATTCCATATTGGACGTGTAGCTATCGTTATTTATTTACCAACAGTAGCGATTACATCAGTATCGACACTTAATCCATTCTTAGTGTGTGCGGTAATCGGGTTACTTTGTGTAGTTTACTCATTCTTAGGAGGGGTAGAAGGGGTTATCTGGACAGACGTTATCCAAGGTATTATTTTACTTGGAGGAGCTGTTTTAGTAATAATCTTAGGAGCTTACCACGTAGGCGGATTTGGACACATTACTCAAGATGCTTTAGCAAATGGTAAAATTATAACTGCTGAGAAATTTAATTGGTCACTAACTGCATCTACTATTCCAATCATCTTCATTGGATCAGTATTTAACAGTTTACAACAATATACAGCTTCTCAAGACGTAGTTCAACGTTATAGTACTACTGAATCAGTTAAAGAAACTAATAAATCACTTTGGACTAACGGATTATTAGCATTCATCTCTATTCCAATTTTCTATGGAATGGGAACAGTTCTTTACAGCTTCTATAAAGGTAGCCACGCTGTAACTAAATTACCAGACTTCATGAATGCTGAAGTAGTAGGTAAAGCAGCTAACACAACAGCTTTAGTACCTTACTTCATCTTAACAGCATTACCAGCAGGTATCGCTGGATTAGTTATCGCAGCTATTTTAGCAGCTGCTCAATCAACTATCGCATCAAGCTTAAACTCAATTTCTGCTTGTATCACAGTTGATATTAAACAACGTTTCTTCGGACTAAGTAAAGATGCTAAACAAGACGTTCTATTAGCTCGTGTTATCATTATTGTAGCAGGGGTACTTGGAACAATTGCAGCATTATACTTTGTTAACACTAACCAAAAAGAAACTTGGGATTTATTCCTTAAATATATCGGACTTCTAGGAGTGCCTTTAGCTGGTACATTTGCACTTGGTATCTTTACTAAACGTGCAAACGGAGCTGGAGCATTATTAGGATTATTAGTAGCAGGTGTTGTATGTTGGTATATCCAAGACTACACAACTTATGCTAAACAAAGTCCATTTATCTTCTCAGGATTCTCATTCTTAAGTGCATTAGTATTCGGATATATCTGTAGTTTCTTCTTTAGATCTACAAAAAATATCACTGGACTTACTATTCATACTAAAGATCAAGAATACGTAAAAGAAGCAAAATAATAAGCAAAGACCTTAAATATAATATAACAAACTTACGAAGAACAACCCTCGATGTAAAAGTCGGGGATTGTTCTTTTTATAATAGTTTATTAGAGTTTTGAGACAGTGAGTTAGGATACTGTTTTTCTAAAGTTTGTTGATGTATAATTGTATTGAAATATAGGAGTTGGGAAGGTGAGAGAATGAAATTAGAGAAAGAACGAGAAGTAAATTATAAGGTTAGTATTTTAAAAGATTATGCTGAGATGCAATTATTGTCGATTGAATTTGATGCCATAGATAATTCAAAAATTTATGCTGAACTTGTTGTGAAAAAAGATAATAACAAAGGACTAATATTAGAAATTCCAGATTATGAGGAAGTGCCGAGTAGCGAGGTAAGTCTTATGAGGTACGGTGTGCTAGGATATAGTTGCGGATCGCTTCATGTGAGGGGAGACAGAGGGAGAAGTGAAAATAAGCAACCAGCTTCGATATATTTCCCATTTTTAAATAATAATAGTGAGGATGATTTATATTATAATTTTGCTTATCAAGATGGGATAGATTTAGTGAATATTCTTAAGAGGGAGTTTCCGGATTTGCAAGTGACGATTGTTGCTAAAGGTCAGGGGGCTGCTATCGGGATTGTCACAGCTGCAGTTGGTAAAAAAGTCCAAAATTTATTTATTTCAAATGTTCAAAATGCAGATTTCAAATTTATTTTTGATAATAATCTTGATGTAGGAGTTTATGATGGTATTCGAGAATATAATCGTAATTATCATGAAAAAGAGGAATACTTATTAGAGAAGTTAGGAAAAATTGATGTGTTAAATTATGCAGAGGATGTTGAAGCGGAAGTTAACTTCGGTTATTCAAGTTTAGATGATGAGCGAAATATTGTTATTAATAAAAAGTTAGCTAGTATATTTAAACGAAAGAAAGTTACAGTTTTTGAGTATGAAGATTTAAATATTCATAAGAAACTGATTGAAGAGTGGCTGATAAACTAGGATATGAACTAATAATGGATCTACGTATAAAATAAAATCCGAATCTAATAGTTACACAATCGCAAGGTTCAGGCTTGGGATAGTTTGTAACGTATTAGATTCAGATATTTTTATTATTTAAGTTTTTCTATTTCTTTAGTTAGTGATTCTTCAGTAACGCCTCCAGCGATTCTAGTTTCAAACGTACCATCACTATTGATTAAAATGTGAGTAGGGAATGAACGAATTGCGTAGTTTATGATGAAGCGGTCGTTAACATCGAAAAGAACAGGATAAGTTGCACCAAGTTCTTTTGCTTTTTTAAGAATTACATCTTTACTTTTATCCTGAGGACTTTTGTTTTTAAATTCTGCATCATTAGGTGAAGTCATTGACAGAAAGACAATATCTTTATTATCTTTATATTTTTGATAAACTTTTTCTAATTCTGGAATCTCTCTCATACAAGGTCCACACCAGCTTGCCCACATGTTAATATAGACTTTTTTACCTTTGAAATCACTAAGTTTTACAGTTTTTCCATCTTTATCCATTGCAGTAAAATCAAAAGCTTGAGTAGCTTTAGTTTCATTAGATGAAGATGTAGAAGTTTGTTTGTTTGTCTCTTCTTTTTTTTCAGAAGTGCTTGAGCATGCACTTAAAATTAAAGCACTACTAAGAAAAGTTGCGCTAAGTATTGTTAGTTTTTTCATATTAATTTCCTCCAGTTGAAATCACAAGTTTAAGTAAAGTATCTAGTTAAAGTGATAAATGATCCACTTAGGATTAGAACACCTATTAAGATAAGGATAATTCCTGAGATAACTTGTGTATATTTTAGAATGTTTGTATGTTTTTTGAATAGTTCTAATAATTTTGAAGCGAAGAATGCTACAAGGATGAATGGTAAGATAAATCCTAAGCAATAAGCAAGAATTAGAAGAACACTCATTATTCCAGTGTGACTAGATGCATATAAGAAAACACTAGCTAAGATTGGTCCAATACATGGAGTCCAAGAAAAGCTAAATGTGAATCCCATTAGAAAAGCAAGAATAGGAGTAGTTTTATTTCCTTTTCTCTTAACTTTATTTTTTATTGAGAATTCTTGTTTTAAAAATCCTATCTTGAAGACACCTAGTTGTAATAGTCCCATAAAAATAATTAAGACACCACTAACGATTTGTAAAGTTTTAATATTTTCGTTTAAGAAAATACTGATAAAACTAGTTGCAAAAGCTAGGATGAAGAAAGTTGAACAAATACCAAGTACGAATGAAAGTGTATTTGTAATAGTGTTACGTTTATTAAAAACTAGTTCTCCATGTTCATTCATTTCTTTTTTTCCAGCTAAAATACCGATATAAATAGGTAATATAGGTATTACGCAAGGAGAAAGAAAAGATAGTAGCCCTTCTAAAAAGACAAGGCCCATTTTTAAGACAGAACTAGCTGTATTAAAATCTGTCATAAACCCCCCTAAATATTAAATTTAAAATTACAGATTTACTATATTATAAAAACGTTTCAAATGCAATTAAATTGCTTGATAAAAGAATTAATATTACGATAATAATATAATGTAACAGGGAGTTATCGTTATTGTTACAAAACTGTTACAAGTATTGAAAAACCGATACATTCAACATATAATGGTATTACGTCGAAGTTATAAAGCAATCGAAGTGATTCGAAAGAAAATCTAGACGTTAGAAATTAGACATAAACATTAGAAATTAGACATAAACATTAGAAATTAGAAAATAGAAATTTAAATAGAATTTAGTAAAAAATGAGTCGCTTGACTCGAACTTAATTTTAAGGAGATTAGAATAGATGAGTAAATTACAAAAATTAGTAGCCGCTACGGCAATCGTATCAACAGTAGGTGTTGGTTTATCACAAATCGCTGATGCAGATACATATACAGTAAAAAAAGGTGATACTCTTTGGGATATCGCAATCAACAACGGAACAACTGTTGATCAACTTATGCAAGACAACAACTTAACAAGTTCATTAATTTTCCCTGGGGATAAATTAACTTACAACACAACAGTAGCTCAAGTAGCTCAAGCTAAAGAAGAAGGTTACTACACAGTAGTATTAGGAGATACTTTAGGGAAAATTTCTAACAGATTCGGTGTTTCAGTAGACCAACTTGTTAAATTAAACAAACTTGAAAATCCTAACTTAATTTATGTTGGAACAGTATTAAAAGTAAGTGAAAACGCAGCTACTAAAACTGAAGTTTCAGTACCAAAAGCAGAAGCAACAGTAGCAAAAGCAACTGTAGTAGAAAACACTGCAGAAAAAACTGTAGCTAAAGTAGACACAGTTCAAACTGTACCTGCAAAACCAGCAGCAGCTACTTCAAAAGTGGAAACTCCAGCAGTAGCACCAAAAGCAGAGGTTAAAAAAGAAACTCCAGCGGTAGCGCCAAAAGCGGAAGTTAAAAAAGAAACTCCAGCGGTAGCGCCAAAAGCGGAAGTTAAAAAAGAAACTCCAGTAGCAACAGCAGCACCGACAGTAGCAGCAAAACCAGCAGCTCCAGCGGCAGCAGCAACTACTCAAGCGGCTTCTTCAAACAAAGGAGCAGCAATCTACCAAGCGGCATTAGCTCAATTAGGTAGATACCAAGACTGTACAATGCTAGTAACAAATGCTCTTAAAGCAGTAGGAATCAACTTCCACGACTGGCCAGCAGGATATATGAGCTTAGGAACTGTAGTTCCAGCATCACAAGCTCAACCTGGAGACTTAGTTTACTACGCAAATGGTGGATTAGGAGCAGCTCACATCGCAGTTTATGCAGGTAACGGTCAAGCAGTTCACGGTGGATGGTTAGGTAACCAAACAGCGCTTAACTCTGCAAACGTTGGTAGTGGAGCAGTATACATCCGCGTTAAATAATTAAAAGAAATATAATAAAAAGTGATTGGAATTTTCCAGTCGCTTTTTTATTTTATGAGAATTTATCGTTTGAATAGATATGTAAAATAATCGGACTGATGGAAAAAATCAGTCCGATTGAATTATATAGATTTAAATCAATCTATAAATAATTATTCAAATTTTCCCCAGCTACTAGTTCTTCTATTTCCATCATGGGTTCCTGTAGCTAAGTAATGTCGTTCTTTTGAGTAAGAAATGTAGCTGATCCAAACAAAACCTTCCTTGATTACGTAGCTATCATAATATACTCGTTCACCTTCGTAATATGTATTAACAATTTTCCCTAGTTTGCTTGGTTTAACTCTGACATTTATTGACGAAACTCCTACAGTAAAATAACCGTTTTCTGGGATTCTAGACCATTCTTCACTGGAATCGTAACTAGGTCTTATGAACCCAACTAGATAAGTATCATCACGACTCATGATACGAGCGATACCTCCACGTTCTGGGGTACCATCAACATTTTGTTCTACAGAGGTAATAGTACTACCATTTACCTCAATAACTATTCCTACATGTCCGTACTTATCCCAATCTCCCCAGTGCCAGATTGCTATGTCTCCAGGAGCTACTTCTACATCCCCTTTGTAATATCTTTTCCAACCAGGAGGTATAGAGTTAGTTAGATAATCTATAGCGTTGCCGTATATTTGAAAGTTTGCAAAGTTTTTTACGTAGGCCATAGTAAGATCGACGCATTGTGCACCATACATACCATCCATATCAATCCATTTATATACATTATCTTTAGCCCAATTTACCATTGTTTGTTGACTTGTCATAATATTTACTCCCTTTATTTGTGTTATTTGTTGCTAATATCTAGATTTAATTTTGTTTCGATAATACGAGTAAGTTCGTTTAAATTTTTCCCTATGTTTTGCAGCGTATTGTCTAATTTCAATAAAAAGAATACTGCAACAAATATAGGAAATCCTACAGTATTAATGAAATTTAATATATCCATAAAAAAAGGTGCGGAATTAACCGCACCTCCCTCCCTTCTATTATTGAAGTTCGCTTGCTTCACGTGTAACGTAAGTAGCTTTTTTAAAACCTGTTAGAGTGTGTTTATCGTTGTTGAAAACTTTAGTATCAATAATTTTCTGAGCAACACCTTCCACAGTAGCTTTACTTAAGTTTTCTTTTGGATGTGATAAAGCGACGTGATAAGTTTTTTTGTTTTCTGTATTGAAATAAATGTTTAATTTTTTCTCCATAATGTGTTTTTCCTCCTAAATTATAGTGCCTCTTTTGTATTGGTTGTAATAGTATCAATATTTTTATCGATAAGTTTTTTTAATTCTTCCCCAACTTCTTTTAAAGTATTATCCTCAGTGTTTGGAGAAACCTCGAAGTTATAACTTTTAGTAACTTGTTTTTGGTTTTTTTCTTCACCATAGTTTAAATGTAAAACTTTTTTTAATATACTCATTTTGAAATCTCCTTTGTTGTTTGTTATTTGTCTTTGGCCGCTGACATTATATTTATCGAAATAACTGACCATGGTTTGTCAAAAATAATTCTTTTTCCTATTGATCAGTTTTAGTGAAAGTTTTAAGTACAATTTAATTTGAATAGAGTATAATAAAAAAGTAGTGGAAATATGCTAAAAATAGTATTATAATATATTAGTAACGAAGGAGGGGAATATAATGAAAGATAATAGATTGTTGAAAGTGTTATGGGGTATTGTATTAGCTATATTCTTATGTAGTGCGCTATTCATAGGGATAAGTTATTTTACTGGTGGAGATAGTTCGAGTAAGAAAAAGGATAATGATACTACAGATGTATCTTCATCGAAAACTAAAGACAAAGATGAGTCTAAGTCTAAATCAAAAGAGAAAAGTGATGAGGAGAAATATAGAGAAAACAAAGATTCTAATAATGGAAATAGTTCATCGTCTTCAAACTCTTCTAAATCAGAAAGTAACAAATCAAGTGATAATGACAGAGTTGTAAGTAATAGACCAACTAACAACAGTAATACAGCTTCAAATAGCAATGCTAATGTTACTAAGAAAGAAGAAGTGAATACTGAAAATAAAGAGGATAATAGTAGTTCATCTTCTAACAACACATCATCGCAAGGAACATATGGAAGTTCAGCTGATGCTAAAAAATATGCTAATGATGAAATAGCAAGATTAGCAAAAGAAAATAAAAAACACTATAGTTATACTGTAGATAGAAATAACAAAGGTGAATTTGTTGTAAATATTAAAGAAGGTTAGAATTTAAAAAGCACAATCTTTAGGAATACGTTAAAGATTGTGCTTTTATTGTGCGTAAAAAAGAGATAATAAATACCTGTTTATTTTAGCAAAATATTATAATAAGTGGTATAATATAGGGTAAGTATGAAAGAGGATATGAAAATTATGAAAAAAAATAAAATTATGATATATAGCATTTTATCATGTATTATTGCGATTATTATTTTTTTAACAATCAGTTATTTTGGTAAGGAGGAACCTGTTCAGAAAAAGGATTCATCACAAAGTGAAAAGAAACAAGAACAGGTGGAACAGACGAAAGACAATAAACATGATGAAGATAATAATCAATCTACAGAGGTAAAAAAAGAAGAAAACTCTGAAAAGAACGATGCTGAATCTAATAATGACAAAAAAGAAGTTATACAAAATAAGGAAAAAACAATAATTAGAAATAGTGGTAATGAATCTCAAAAAAATGCTAAGATCCAAGATTATAATGGGAAAAAACTTTCGGATTCAGAAGGTGTTGGAACGACTGGTAAAGTTTTTAATTCTCAAAAGGAAGCTTTAGATTTTGGAAAACAAGAGGTTAAGAAGTTAACTGAAGGAGATAAAAAACCTAGACAATTTTCTATAAGTAAGGTAACAGCGAAAGATGGAAGTCTTGTAGGATGGACTGTAGATATATTTGAAGATAATAGTGTTGAGAAAATAGTGTCTAATCCAACAGAGGACACTGAGAAGAACAAAGATAAAGAATAAGAAAAGCGAGGAGATTACTTAGTATTTAAAAGCATTAAGTAAAAAACTCGCTATCTTTATATTTATACAAAAATAGTAAAAAAGAGGTGGAAAAATGAGAATTGGAATAGTTGCAGAATTTAATCCATTACATAGTGGACATAGATATTTAATAGAATGTGCAAGGAAAATAGCTGATGAAAATAATGGAGAAGTAATTTGTGTAATGAGTGAATTTTTTACCCAAAGAGGTGAAGTTGCGATAGTAGATGGATATATTCGTGCTAAGGAAGCTGTTAGGTGTGGTTGTGATCTAGTCCTTGCGCTACCTTATCTCGGAAGTGTCGCGTATGGTGACGACTTTGCTAAAAAGAGTATAGAGATATTATTCGGTGCTGGGATAACTCATTTAATCTTTGGGACTGAAAATGAAGATGTAAGTATGTTTGAAGAAATTTACACAAAACAGCAAAATGAAAATGGAGAAGAATATAAAAAATTATTAAAAACTGGTAGTAATCACGCTAAGATTAATAGCATATTATATGGATTAGAAAATAATAATCCGAATTTCAGTTTAGCGTATAGTTATTATAAAGCTATTAGAGAAGCGAATTTAGATATTAAACTGATTCCTGTAAAAAGAGAAGGTCAAGGGTTAAATAGTGGTGACGTTTCTGAACAAGTGCATCTTAGTGCGACGGCTATAAGGAATAATATAAATGATGAAAAGATAGAAAAATATCTTTCAAGAGAGATGCTTGCTGATTTGAGGAAAGAAAATATAGCATCTGAAGCAGAGTTATTCCCATATTTAAAATATAAAATTTTAACCTTAGGTAAAGTGGGAATCGAGAAAATTTATGATGTTAGCGAAGGATTAGAAAATAGAATTTATGAAGCGGTGCTTAAGGCAGAGAATTATAATGATTTAGTAAATTTAATAGCGACAAAAAGGTATAGTAATAAAAAAATTCAGAGGGTACTACTTCATATTCTAACAAATACTACAAAAGAAAATTACAAAAAATATTTTTCTACTAATAATTTTAGAGTACTAGCTGTAAAAAAGGACAAAGCAGCTATTATTAGAGAGATTAATAGAGATGGTAAAATTAATCTTCATCCACTTTTGAATAGCAAAAATAGTATGAACTTCGAACAAGATATTAAAGTAGCTAGAATATACGAATTTTTGTTCAGTAAGAAAGATGTTTTTAGAGAAAATATACAAATAATATATTAATGATAAAGGGTTGACTCAACAAAATCAATTTTGCCAAGTCAGTCCCTTTCTTGTTGTAGATAATAAAAGTCTAATTTATGTAAATTCTAAAAAAGTTAACGCTAGTTTACATATATACTTTAACTAAAATTTATGTAACTATATTATAATATTTTATATTGGATTAATTATGATCGTTTTAACAAAACTATAATTGAAAAATATTTTTCAAATTATATGATTTATATAAACAAGTATAAAAGAAGTAAAAAAACATTAAATTTTAAAGAGAAAAGGATATTTTTCAAAGGTGATGAAAACTAATTTTTGTCATTATTTTTAAGTATTTTTGATAAAGTATATAAAGTGATAATGTTAATGATAATTTAGTTTGTTTATATCGGAAAATATATTTTGTAATTTAATATATATTGTACTATTTATGAGTGCCTATAATTTGAAAAAAGTTTTGGAACTTGATAAGATATTAGTTATAAAATAATGATTATAAAATAGGATAGTAATGCATATTTTTCTATGTTTTATTATTCACTAGAATAAAGAAAAAAGTTAGTTAAGTCGAAGCGATAAATTTTTAAGGAGGGATGCATCGGTGATAGGAAAAAATAATCAATATTTAAAGAAAACAAAAGAAGGAACGAAAGTAGAAACTTACTCGATCAAAAAATTCAAAATAGGTACTGCATCAGTAGTAATAGGTGCAAGTATCTTTTTTGGTGCTGGAGCAGTGGCACAAGCTAGTGAAGAAGTTTCAAAAAACACAACAACAGATAATTCAAAAAATGAAGGTGCGACATTAGGTGTCTCGATCTCTGAAAAAGTAGTTGGTAATTCAGTTGCCAAGGAAACAACAAAAGAGGAAGTAGCGGCAGGTGTAGCAGCAAAATTAGGAATAAAGGAAACTGAAAAAGTAGCTGAAAAAGATCTTGTAAAAACATTAGATAAAACACAACTATCAAGCTTTATTAGTGAAATCGAAGGAAAGATTTCAAGTGGGGCTTATGTGAACAAAACAGAAGAAAGTGTAGCTAATTTAGTAGCTGACTTAAATACAGCAAAAGTAACTTTAGAAAGTGCAAAAACACAAGAAGAACTAACTAAAACATATCAAAAGCTAGTGGTTTCTGTTAACTCGAAACTAAGAAATAAAACAGTTGAGAAAAAAGAAACTCCAGTAGTTGAATCTACAACTTCAAAAGAAACTGCAGGTAATAAAGAAGAAAACACGGAGAAAAAAGTTGAGAATAACTCAGCTGAAAATACGGAGAAAAAAGTTGAGAATAACTCAATTGAAAACACAGGAGCAAAAGATCCTGGTAATGGAAAAGAAATAGCGAAGAATACTGCATTCCGTGCAGCTGTTAACCAAGATCCAAAGGTAGATTTCACATTCTCGATTCCAGATGAGAAGAAAATCTATATCTATAACGAAGAGCACTTTTCATTGGAGATTCCAGTTTATTCTGAAACAGGAAAGATCCGTTATGCAACGATTAAGAAAGGATCAAGACAAAGATTCCCTAATGTTGCAGGTACGGATAATGACTTAGATGTTGAATTTGGATTTACAGCTACGGTAATAAATCGTGATGAAACAGCTGGTGTTACATCAAATGCGAGTCAAGCAAATCCTGCAAAAATCGTCATTACTGGTCGTCCAAATGACATACTAAAAAATATGCCGCAGTATACAAAACAAGAAAATCAAACATTAAACGTTGGTACTCGTTATGTACAGGTAGTTGATGATCAAGGAAGAGAGAATCTTAAAAAAGGTATGGATATAACAGATCCAGGATATTTCTACTTAGTATTAAAATCACAAGCGAAAAAGTATGCATTAAGATCTCGGGGTACTGATGAGAAAATTTCTGTAAGTAGTTTAACTAACCCAACAGCGGAAGATTTAAAGAAAATCAAAGATAGTATTCAATTAGAATATTCAACAACAAACGAAGATGCAAGGTTTGCAGATAAACGTGGAACTTTAGTAGAACATCCTGAGGATGTTATTCAATCGGTTAATATCGTTGGAAATAATATTGTTGTTACATTTACAGACGGTTCTACGAAGACAAAACCGGTAAGTGAAATTGTACAAAAGAATGTTCCTCCGGTCGTTAATCTGCCCTATTCAAACGAAGCGAACAGAAATATTTATATATATTCTGGAGAAGAGACAGATCTAACATTTACTGCAACGGATGAATCTAAGATTAAGGATCTAAAACTTCGTGGTCCTGGTGATATTAACTACAATAATGCAACTAGTTTTGGGTTAGCAGTAGGGAATATTGTTGATAGTGCAGTAACTAGTGGACAAGGTTCTGTGTCTGAAGATAAGAAAACAGCAACAATTAAAATGACTGGAACTACTAACTTAGGAGATGGTAAAAAGTGGACAAGTGTTATCGTTGCAAAAGATGACAACAATGGGGAAAGTGCACCTTTCAACGGAAGAATTAATGCAACTACTAATCCTGCAGAACGTCAAAAAATAGCGGGATATGTTGAATTCGTAGTGAAAAATCAAACTAAAAAATATGATATTAAAGCACCAGAAGGTACGGTAAGTGTAATAGATCCTGCGAATGTAACTGCAGAAGAATTTGAAAAAATTAAAGAAAAAGTAAAAATTGAATACTCTCAAACTAATGATGATGCAAATCTTACAAGTAAGAGAGGGCAAGCTGTAGACAATCAAGCGACAAGAATTTCTACAATTACAAAAGATGCTAGTGGAAATCTTGTTGTGACATATAAAGATGGTTCAACTGATACAAAACCTTTATCAGAATATGTAAGTTTAAATAAACAACCTGCAATTGATGCAATTAATACAGCTGCAAACAATAAAATTGCGGAAATTAATTCAAATACAAACGCAACTGCAGAAGAAAAAGCAGAAGCAATCGAAAAAGTTAATGCTGATAAGACAAAAGCTTTAACAGCAATTAATGATAACTCGGTAACGACAAAAGCTGCATTAGATAATGCAAAAACATCAGGAACAACTGCGATTAGCAATGATAACCCGGTAGTAACTAAGAAAGATACGGCAAAAGCAGCTATTGATACGGCTTTAAGAGAGAAAGAAGCTGCAATCGATGCGAATAATACTCTGACAACAGAAGAGAAGAATGCAGCCAAAGCAGATGCGCAGGCAAAAGCGAATGCAGCAAAAACAGCAATTGATAATGCGACAACAAACGCAGCTGTAGACTCAGCGAAAACGGCGGGAACAACGAGTGTAGGGTCAGTAAACCCAACAGCTGTAGCGAAACCAGCGGCTAAGAAAGCAATAGATGACGCACTTAAAACGAAAGAAGCACAACTTGATGGAAGAAATGATTTAACAACAGAAGAGAAGAATGCAGCCAAAGCAGATGCGCAAGCAAGAGCAACGGCAGCCAAAGCAGCTATCGACAATGCTACAACAGATGCAACTGTAGATAGTGCTAAAACAACAGGTGTTGCTGATGTTGAAAGTGTCAATCCACAAGCAAGTCAAAAGAAAAGTGATGCGAAAAATGCAGTTGATGAAGCGTTAAAAGTAAAAGAAGCAGCTATAGATGCGAATAACGACTTAACAGCGGAAGAAAAAGCAAAAGCTAAGGAAGATGCAAAAGCGAAAGCCGATGCAGCGAAGACTGCGATTGATAATGCGACAACAAACGCAGCTGTAGAACAAGCTAAGGCTGATGGAGCAACAAGTGTAGATTCAGTAAACCCAACGGCACAAGCGAAGCCAGCAGCTAAAAAAGCGATAGACGATGCACTTAAAGCTAAAAATGACGCGATTGATGCGAATAACGACTTAACTGATGAAGAAAAGACTGCGGCGAAAGCAGATGCAAAAGCGAAAGCCGATGCAGCGAAGACTGCGATTGATAATGCGACAACAAACGCAGCTGTAGAACAAGCTAAGGCTGATGGAGCAACATCAGTAGATTCAGTAAATCCAACGCCAGTAACGAAACCAGCAGCTAAAAAAGCGATAGATGATGCACTTAAAGCTAAAAATGACGCGATCGATGCGAACAACGACTTAACAGCGGAAGAGAAAGCAAAAGCTAAGGAAGATGCAAAAGTAAAAGCTGATGTAGCGAAAACAGCAATCGACAACGCTACGACAAACGATGCAGTTACTCAAGCTAAAAACGATGGAGCAACAAGTGTAGATTCAGTAAACCCAACGGCACAAGCGAAGCCAGCAGCTAAAAAAGCAATAGATGATGCATTAAAAGCTAAAAACGACGCGATTGACGCGAACAACGACTTAACTGATGAAGAAAAGACTGCGGCGAAAGCAGATGCAAAAGCAAAAGCTGATGCAGCGAAAACAGCAATCGACAACGCTACGACAAACGATGCAGTTACTCAAGCTAAAAACGATGGAGCGACATCAGTAGATTCAGTAAATCCAACGCCAGTAGCAAAACCAGCGGCTAAAAAAGCAATAGATGATGCATTAAAAGCTAAAAACGACGCGATTGACGCGAACAACGACTTAACTGATGAAGAAAAGACTGCGGCGAAAGCAGATGCGAAAGCGAAAGCCGATGCAGCGAAGACTGCGATTGATAATGCGACAACAAACGCAGCAGTAGAACAAGCTAAGGCTGATGGAGCAACATCAGTAGATTCAGTAAACCCAACGGCACAAGCGAAGCCAGCAGCTAAAAAAGCGATAGATGATGCACTTAAAGCTAAAAATGACGCGATCGATGCGAACAACGACTTAACAGCGGAAGAGAAAGCAAAAGCTAAGGAAGATGCAAAAGCAAAAGCTGATGTAGCGAAAACAGCAATCGACAACGCTACGACAAACGATGCAGTTACTCAAGCTAAAAACGATGGAGCAACAAGTGTAGATTCAGTAAACCCAACGGCACAAGCGAAGCCAGCAGCTAAAAAAGCAATAGATGATGCATTAAAAGCTAAAAACGACGCGATTGACGCGAACAACGACTTAACTGATGAAGAAAAGACTGCGGCGAAAGCAGATGCAAAAGCGAAAGCCGATGCAGCGAAGACTGCGATTGATAATGCGACAACAAACGCAGCTGTAGAACAAGCTAAGGCTGATGGAGCAACATCAGTAGATTCAGTAAACCCAACGGCACAAGCGAAGCCAGCAGCTAAAAAAGCGATAGATGATGCACTTAAAGCTAAAAATGACGCGATTGATGCGAATAACAACTTAACAGCGGAAGAAAAAGCAAAAGCTAAGGAAGATGCAAAAGCAAAAGCTGATGCAGCGAAGACTGCGATTGATAATGCGACAACAAACGCAGCTGTAGAACAAGCTAAGGCTGATGGAGCAACAAGTGTAGATTCAGTAAACCCAACGGCACAAGCGAAGCCAGCAGCTAAAAAAGCGATAGATGATGCACTTAAAGCTAAAAATGACGCGATTGATGCGAATAACAACTTAACAGCGGAAGAAAAAGCAAAAGCTAAGGAAGATGCAAAAGCAAAAGCTGATGCAGCGAAGACTGCGATTGATAATGCGACAACAAACGCAGCTGTAGAACAAGCTAAGGCTGATGGAGCAACATCAGTAGATTCAGTAAACCCAACGGCACAAGCGAAGCCAGCAGCTAAAAAAGCGATAGATGATGCACTTAAAGCTAAAAATGACGCGATTGATGCGAATAACAACTTAACAGCGGAAGAAAAAGCAAAAGCTAAGGAAGATGCAAAAGCAAAAGCTGATGCAGCGAAGACTGCGATTGATAATGCGACAACAAACGCAGCTGTAGAACAAGCTAAGGCTGATGGAGCAACAAGTGTAGATTCAGTAAACCCAACGGCACAAGCGAAGCCAGCAGCTAAAAAAGCAATAGATGATGCATTAAAAGCTAAAAACGACACGATTGACGCGAACAACGACTTAACTGATGAAGAAAAGACTGCGGCGAAAGCAGATGCAAAAGCGAAAGCCGATGCAGCGAAGACTGCGATTGATAATGCGACAACAAACGCAGCTGTAGAACAAGCTAAGGCTGATGGAGCAACAAGTGTAGATTCAGTAAATCCAACGCCAGTAGCGAAACCAGCAGCTAAAAAAGCGATAGAAGATGTACTTAAAGCTAAAAATGACGCGATCGATGCGAACAACGACTTGACTGATGAAGAAAAGACTGCGGCGAAAGCAGATGCAAAAGCAAAAGCTGATGCAGCAAAACAAGCGATCGATAACGCTACTACAAATGATGCAGTAACACAAGCTAAAAATGATGGAGCGACATCAGTAGATTCAGTAAATCCAACGCCAGTAGCAAAACCAGCGGCTAAAAAAGCAATAGATGATGCATTAAAAGCTAAAAACGACGCGATTGACGCGAACAACGACTTAACTGATGAAGAAAAGACTGCGGCGAAAGCAGATGCGAAAGCGAAAGCCGATGCAGCGAAACAAGCAATCGACAACGCGACAACAAACGATGCAGTAACTCAAGCTAAAACAGATGGAGCAACAAGTGTAGATTCAGTAAACCCAACGGCACAAGCGAAGCCAGCAGCTAAAAAAGCGATAGATGATGCACTTAAAGCTAAAAATGACGCGATTGATGCGAATAACAACTTAACAGCGGAAGAAAAAGCAAAAGCTAAGGAAGATGCAAAAGCAAAAGCTGATGCAGCGAAGACTGCGATTGATAATGCGACAACAAACGCAGCAGTAACTCAAGCTAAGACAAATGGAGCAACATCAGTAGATTCAGTAAATCCAACGCCAGTAGCGAAGCCAGCAGCTAAAAAAGCAATAGATGATGCATTAAAAGCTAAAAACGACGCGATTGACGCGAACAACGACTTAACAGCGGAAGAAAAAGCAAAAGCTAAGGAAGATGCAAAAGCAAAAGCTGATGCAGCGAAGACTGCGATTGATAATGCGACAACAAACGCAGCAGTAACTCAAGCTAAGACAAATGGAGCAACATCAGTAGATTCAGTAAATCCAACGCCAGTAGCGAAAACAGCGGCTAAGAAAGCAATAGATGATGCATTAAAAGCTAAAAACGACGCGATTGATGCGAATAACGACTTAACAGCGGAAGAAAAAGCTACAGCAAAACAAGAAGCACAAGCTAAGGCGACAGAAGCTAAGAACAACATCGATGCAGCAAGAACAAACGATGCAGTAACTCAAGCTAAGACAAATGGAACAACAGAAGTAAACAATGTAAATCCACAACCAGAAGCGAAGCCAGCGGCTAAAAAAGCGATAGACGATGCATTAAAAGCTAAAAACGACGCGATTGACGCGAACAACGACTTAACAGATGAAGAAAAAACTGCGGCGAAAGCAGATGCAAAAGCGAAAGCCGATGCAGCGAAACAAGCAATCGACAACGCAACAACAAATGATGCAGTAATTCAAGCTAAGACAAATGGAACAACAGAAGTAAACAATGTAAATCCACAGCCAGAAGCGAAACCAGCGGCTAAGAAAGCAGTAGAAGACGCACTAGCGGATAAGATTAAAGCAATTGATGCGAACAACGACTTGACTGATGAAGAAAAAACTGCAGCTAAAGAAGAAGCTAAAGCAAAAGCCGATGCAGCAAAACAAGCAATCGATAACGCAACAACAAACGCGGGAGTGGAACAAGCTAAGGCTAATGGAGCAACAGAAGTAAACAATGTAAATCCAACGCCAGAAGCGAAACCAGCGGCTAAGAAAGCAGTAGAAGATACATTAGCGGATAAGATCAAAGCAATTGATGAGAACAACGACTTGACTGATGAAGAAAAAACTGCGGCTAAGGAAGATGCAAAAGCGAAAGCCGATGCAGCAAAACAAGCAATCGATAACGCAACAACAAACGCGGGAGTGGAACAAGCTAAGGCTAATGGAGCAACAGAAGTAAACAATGTAAATCCAACGCCAGAAGCGAAACCAGCGGCTAAGAAAGCAGTAGAAGATGCATTAGCGGATAAGATCAAAGCAATTGATGAGAACAACGACTTAACAGATGAAGAGAAAGCTACAGCGAAACAAGAAGCACAAGCTAAGGCAACAGAAGCTAAGAATAACATCGACGCAGCGAGAACAAACGCAGAAGTAGAGACAGCTAAAACAAATGGAACAACAGAAGTAAACAATGTAAATCCAACGCCAGAAGCGAAACCAGCAGCTAAAAAAGCAATAGAAGACGCGTTAGCTGAGAAGATTAAAGCAATCGAAGCAAATAATGACTTGACTGACGAAGAAAAAACTGCAGCAAAACAAGAAGCACAAGCTAAGGCGACAGAAGTTAAGAACAACATTGATGCAGCAAGAACAAACGACGCAGTAACTCAAGCTAAGACAAATGGAACAACAGAAGTAAACAATGTAAATCCACAGCCAGAAGCGAAAACTGCGGCTAAGAAAGCAGTAGAAGACGCACTAGCGGATAAGATTAAAGCAATTGATGCGAATAAGGACTTAACTGATGAAGAAAAGACTGCGGTGAAAGCAGATGCGAAAGCAAAAGCTGATGCAGCAAAACAAGCAATCGATAACGCAACAACAAACGCTGGAGTGGAACAAGCTAAGGCTAATGGAACAACAGAAGTAAACAATGTAAATCCAACGCCAGAAGCGAAACCAGCGGCTAAGAAAGCAGTAGAAGATGCACTGAAAGCTAAGGAAGCAGCGATCGATGCGAATAACGACTTAACGGACGAAGAAAAAACTGTGGCTAAGGCAGAAGCTAAGAAGAAAGCCGATGCAGCAAAAGAAGCGATTGACAACGCGACAACAAACGCAGGAGTAGAACAAGCTAAGGCTAACGGAACAACAGAAGTAAAAGCTGTAGACCCACAACCGGTAGCGAAACCAGCGGCTAAGAAAGCGATAGAAGACGCATTAAAAGCTAAGAACGATGCGATTGATGCGAACAACGACTTAACAGACGAAGAAAAAACTGCGGCTAAAGAAGAAGCTAAAGCCAAAGCAGATGCAGCAAAACAAGCAGTTGATAAAGCGACAACAAATGCTGACGTTGAAAATGCAAAAACTACTGGGGTAGCAGATGTAAACTCATTGAATCCAGTAGCGGTTAAGAAACTAGAGGCTAAAAAAGCAATAGATGAGGCTCTTAAGGCAAAAGAAGCAGAAATTGATGCGAATAATGACTTGACAGCAGAAGAGAAACAAGCAGCTAAGGAAGAGGCTAAGAAAAAAGCAGATGCATCAAAAGAAGCGATTGACAATGCGACAACAAACGCAGAAGTAGACCAAGCTAAGGATAACGGAACAACAGAAGTGAAAGCTGTAAATCCACAACCAGTAGCCAAAACAGAAGCTAAGAAAGCGATCGACGATGCGCTTAAAGCTAAGAATGACGAGATCGGCGCACGTACAGACTTAACAGACGAAGAAAAAACTGCGGCTAAAGAAGAAGCTAAAGCCAAAGCAGATGCAGCAAAACAAGCAGTTGATAAAGCGACAACAAATGCTGACGTTGAAAATGCAAAAACTACTGGGGTAGCAGATGTAAACTCATTGAATCCAGTAGCGGTTAAGAAACCAGAGGCTAAAAAAGCAATAGATGAGGCTCTTAAGGCAAAAGAAGCAGAAATTGATGCGAATAATGACTTGACAGCAGAAGAGAAACAAGCAGCTAAGGAAGAGGCTAAGAAAAAAGCAGATGCAGCAAAAGAAGCAATTGACAATACGACAACAAACGCAGAAGTAGAGCAAGCTAAGACTGCAGGAACAACAAGTGTAGATTCAGTGAATCCAACGGCACAAGCAAAACCAGCAGCGAAACAAGCAATCGACGATGCTCTGAAAGCTAAGAACGATGAGATAGACGCACGTACAGACTTAACGGACGAAGAAAAAACTGCGGCTAAGGCAGAAGCTAAGAAGAAAGCCGATGCAGCAAAAGAAGCGATTGACAACGCGACAACAAACGCAGGAGTAGAACAAGCTAAGGATAACGGAACAACAGAAGTAAAAGCTGTAGACCCACAACCGGTAGCGAAAACAGAAGCTAAGAAGGCAATCGACGAAGCACTTAAAGCTAAGGAAGCAGCGATTGATGCGAACAATGACTTAACATATGAGGAAAAAGCAGCAGCTAAGCAAGAAGCGCAAGACAAGGCAGCTGCAGCGAAGACTGCGATCGACAATGCGACAACCAATGCAGCGGTAGAACAAGCTAAGGATAACGGAACAACAGAAGTGAAAGCTGTAGATCAACAATCAGTAGCGAAAACAGAAGCTAAGAAAGCAATCGATGATGCCCTAAGAGCTAAAAATGACGAGATCGATGCACGTACAGACTTAACGGACGAAGAAAAAACTGCGGCTAAGGCAGAAGCTAAGAAGAAAGCCGATGCAGCAAAAGAAGCGATTGACAACGCGACAACAAACGCAGAAGTAAACCAAGCTAAGACTAATGGAACATTAGACGTGACTTCAGTAAATCCACAACCAGTAGCGAAGCCAGAAGCTAAGAAAGCAATCGATGAAGTACTTAAAGCTAAGAATGATGAAATCGATGCACGTACAGACTTAACAGATGAAGAAAAAGTCAAAGCGAAAGCAGATGCGAAAGCCAAAGCCGATGCAGCGAAAGAGGCAATCGACAACGCGACAACAAATGCAGCGGTAGAACAAGCTAAGGCTAATGGAACAACAGAAGTAACTTCAGTAGATCCAGAAGCAGTAGCGAAGACAGAAGCTAAGAAAGCAATCGATGAAGCTCTTAAAGCTAAAAATGATGAAATCGATGCACGTACAGATTTAACAGAAGAAGAGAAAACTGCGGCTAAGGCAGATGCGAAAGCAAAAGCTGATGCAGCAAAAGCAGCAATCGATAAAACAACAACAAATGTAGAAGTCGATCAAGCTAAAACAACTGGAACAACAGAAGTAGCTGCAGTAAATCCAGAAGCGTTAGTAAAATCTGCTGCTAAGAAAGCTATAGATGATAAGTTAGCAGAACAACTTAAAGTTATAGCAAATACTCCGGACGCTACTGATGAAGAGAAAAAAGCAGTAGCTGACAAAGCTAAACAATTAGCAGAAGAAGCTAAGAAAGCTATTGATGCAGCTAAGACAAATGCAGATGTGAAAAAATTACAAGCTGACTCTGAAGCGGAAATTGAAAAAACGGTGCCGTTAGTAGAAGCTAAACCTAATGCAAGAAAAGCGATAGATGAAGAAGCGAAAGCTAAGAAAGCAGCTATTGATGCCAGAACAGATATTTCTGATAAAGTGAAAGAGCTTCTTAAGGCTGAAGTTGATGAAATTGTAACACAAGCTAAAAAAGCTATCGATGCAGCTTCAAGTGTTAATGAACTTAACAAGATAGAAGAAGCTAAGAAATCAGAAATCAAAGCTGTGGAAGAAGTTAGAGTTCCTGCAGAAAAAGTAATTGTAGCAGATCCAACTAAGTTAACGAATGAAGAAAAAGCTAAAGTATTAGCGGCTATTAGATCAGTAAATCCAGATGCAAAAGAAATAACACAAGATGAAAAAGGCAATGTTATAGTAGTGACTGCAAACGGTCATAAACAAGTTATTTCAGTTGCACAAGTAACAAAAACAGAAGCAGATCTTGTTAAAGAAAATGCTGGAAATGTAGTTAATACACCTGTAGCTAAGACGGCTGTAGCGGATGTAACAAAACTAACAGAAGCAGAGAAACAGGAAATCATAGCTAAAGTTAAGGCGGTAAATCCTGGAGCAACAGTAGCTATCGATGAAAAAGGTAATGTTATTGTAACTAATGGAGAAGGTTTAGTATTCGTACTTCCAGTTCTAGATTTAGTTATTCCAACGGATAAACTGACTGATATTACTGCGAATAGCAAGGTTAATACACCAGCAATAAGAACGTTAGTAGCGAATAAAGGAAGTTTAACATCAGAAGAAATAGCAAAAATTAAAGCAGCTATCAAAGAAATTAATCCTGGAGCGTTAGTTGTAGTAGATTCAAAAGGAAATGCCACTGTTACTACAAAAGATGGCAAGTCTACGACGATTTCTTCAGATGTACTAGTGAAAGATGCTGCAGATGTTAAGAATAATGGTGAAAATATTAATCTTGACTTTGATAAAGAGGTAGTTGCGGATATTAACAATCTAACTGAATCTGATAAAGAAAAAGGTAAGTTTAAGGTGTTAGGAGCTATAAGAGAAGCGGTAGAACTTGTCATTGATGAAAAAGGGAATGCTACTGTAATTCTTAAAGATGGTAGAATATTTACTATTCTAGCTAAAAATATCTTTGAACAACGTAAAGAAGTAACTGTAAACTTACCGGAAAAAGTTAAGGTAAAAGATGTTTCAAACCTTACAGAAATAGAAAAAGAAGCTGTTAAACAAGCTTTAATAACTACAAATCCAAATTTAAAAGATGCTAAAATTACTATTTCAAACACAGGAGAAGTGACAATTGTTTACCCTGATGGGCAAGTGGTAGTAATTTCAGCTGAAAACTTAGTAGTTGCTAAGAAAGTAACAAGTGTTATCGTTGAGGATAACGTAGGAACTTATACAAAAGAAGATAAGAAACCTATGGTAGATTATTCAAATGACAACACATCTAGATTCAATGCTAAAAAAGGTCAACGCCTAGCGAATACAGGAGAAGATGAGACTAATACTGGATTAGCAGGGCTAGGAATGGCGCTTTTAGGTGGATTACTTGTGGTAGCGAAACGTCGTAAGGAAAAAGAAGAATAAATATCTGAAAATCGATATCTAATAGTTTCGGTTATATACTAAATCCGGGGCATGGAAAAAATTCCAATCCCGGATTTTAATTTTATATGCCAAAAGACAAAGAGCAAAAAAATTCTAAGTAACAAATATTGATGTTACTTAGAATTTTTTATTAATGGCTTTAGCCAGTTGAGGAGGCAAAGTCTCCGAAACAAAAAACCACCCGCTATGCGGGTGCGAGATAAAAGTTAAACAATTGAAAAATCATCCTTTCTTGATAAAATAAGAGTAGTTCAAGCTCTAAAATAAAGAAAGGATGATTTTAATTATGGCAAACAAACATAATAGTTTATCGCATACAAAGTGGTTATGTAAATACCATATTGTATTTACCCCTAAGTATAGACGAAAAATAGAATTTAATCAATACAAACGAGATATAGTAGATATAATAAAAAGGTTATGTAAGTATAAAGGAGTGGAAATAATAGAAGGACATATAATGCCAGATCATATACATTTGCAGTTATCAATACCACCGAAATATAGTGTATCAAGTTTTATGGGGTATTTGAAAGGAAAAAGTTCACTCATAATATTTGATATGCATGCAAACTTGAAATATAAGTATGGGAATAGAAAATTTTGGGCAGAAGGATACTATGTAAGTACTGTAGGTTTGAATGAAAGTATAATAAGAAAATATATCAGAGAACAAGAAACTCATGACATTTCAATAGATAAATCGACAACAAAAGAATATACAAATCCATTTGGAAATAAGAAAAAGTAGATAAACCCGTTTAACGGGTAGCGGGCGTCAAAATACAATAGGGCTTAAACGAATGTGAAAGCCAGTGCCTTGAGGTGCGTGTTAGTAACAAAGGGTTATACCCGAAGAGAAAACCACCCCTTTTCAGGGGTGGTCATTATTTTTGTTATTTTGCTAAATTCACAACAGTTTTATTATTCTTGTTGTAAGAGATGTAAGTAAGAGTTAAGAATATTATTCCTAAAACAACTAAGATTAATATAGAGTTGTTGTAAATTCCATCAGTTAAACCACCAAGAACAGCGTGGCGAACTGCCATGTCACCGTAGTAAACAGGTGTGAACGGAATTAATCCACTGTATAGAGAAGGTAACATTTCTTTAGGGAAAAGTGGTGTAGTTAGAACGAATTGTAAAGCTACAAATCCGATACTAATAGCATTACCAACTTTTCCGAACGTGTATGATAAGAAGTGTGTTATTATCATAAACACGATACCTGAAAGTATTAATCCGAAGAAGTACATTCCGAAGTTTTGTATTCTAAAGTCGAATAATAATTTCATCGCTACAACTTCGATAAGTGTAGCTAATACTGCGAATGTAGACATTGATGCAAGTCTCGAAGTGAATAGACTATTTGTTGACTCTCCGTATTCTGCTTTACGAGCTGGGAATAGGATGTTAAATGCCGCAGCTGCAATTAGAAGTCCGAATACTAAGAAGAATGGAGCCATTGCGTTTCCGTAGCTAGTTTCTTCTGAGATGTCGCTAATATTAGTTTTGATTGGGTTAGACATCATGTCTACATTTTTGTCTCCAGTTTTAGCTGCTGATAGTTTATCAGCTCCGCTAGAAAGTTTATCTGCTAATAAACCAGACCCATCTTTAGCTTTATCTAATCCTGCGATTAACTCAGGAGCTTTAGCTTGCATGATTGTAAGAGCGCTGTAAAGTTTATCAGATCCAGCTTTTGCAGTGTTAAGTCCGTTAAGTAGTTCCGGAGCTTTAGCTTGCATAGCAGTAAGTCCGCCGTGAAGTTTGTTAGCTCCATCTTTAGCGCTATTAACTCCATTAATTAATTCTGGGGCTTTGGCTTGCATAGCAGCAAGTCCGTTAGAAAGTTTTTCAGAACCGTCTTTAGCAGTGTTAACTCCGCCTATTAATTCCGGAGCTTTAGCTTGCATTATTGTAAGAGCGCCAGAAAGTTTTTCAGAACCAACTTTAGCGTTGATAAGTCCGTTAAGTAGTTCCGGAGCTTTAGCTTGCATAGCAGCTAAACCGTTAGAAAGTTTTTCAGAACCATCTTTAGCAGTGTTAACCCCGTTGATTAATTCTGGAGCTTTAGCTTGCATAGCAGCTAAACCATTAGAAAGTTTTTCAGAACCCACTTTCGCAGCATTAACTCCATTGATTAATTCCGGAGCTTTAGCTTGCATAGCAGCTAAACCGTTAGAAAGTTTTTCAGACCCTTCTTTTGCAGCATTAACTCCATTGATTAATTCCGGAGCTTTAGCTTGCATAGCAGCTAAACCATTAGAAAGTTTTTCAGACCCTTCTTTAGCACTGTTAAGTCCGTTAAGTAGTTCTGGAGCTTTAGCTTGCATAGCAGCTAAACCATTAGAAAGTTTTTCAGACCCTTCTTTAGCACTGTTAAGTCCGTTAAGTAGTTCTGGAGCTTTAGCTTTCATATCTGTTAGTCCTTGATATAATTTTTTACCACCGTTATCAAGTTCTTTAATACCGATACTTAATTCTGGAAGTTTAGCTTGAAGTTTGTTAAGTCCTGCATTGATTCTTGCATTTCCGTTAACTAAAGCATCGATTCCACCAGCTAATTCTGGAAGTTTTTCATGCATTATGCTGATACCACCACCTAGTTTATCGAATCCGGCTTGTAGTTCAGATCCTTTAGCTGCAAGTGTTCCAACACCTTGTGCTAGCTCACCTGTAGTCATTGATGTAGTAAGAGCACTTACACCGTTAGTGTAATTTGTTACACCATCTTTAAGTTTTGGAGTAGCATTAGCAAGTTGGTTTAGACCGTTTGCTAAGTCCCCTGTTGTTAGAGAAGATACTGTAGCATCTACTCCACCTTTATATTGATTGAATCCTGCCATAAGGGTAGGAGTTTTTTCATTCATTATTGTTAGTCCAGCTTTTAATTGACCACTACCAGCAGAAAGTTTACCAACAGCGTCTTTGATGCTAGAAAAACCACTAATTGTTCCCTCAAGTTCAGAAGAAAGTGTATTTACATCGAATTTATCAAGTTGAGTTTGGATGTAGTTTAATCTTCCTACACGATATTTCATGCTTGAATATTTTGAGTTTGCGCTAGATACTGCTGAAGAAAGTTCAGCTTTAATCTGGCTATTGTTGTTACTGCTATTGTTTTGAACAGTAGTAGTTGGTTGAGCAGCAGGTGCTGGTGTAGCAGCAACATCGTTACGAGCGGCAGCAAGGATACTTGCTTTTTGCTCAGGTGTTAATTGCATTGATGATAATGTTTGCTCCAAGTTTGCAAAATTAGTGGCTGCAGGAGCTGGAGCAGGTGCTGCTGTAGTTGTAGTAGTCGTGGTAGATTGTGTTTCTATACGATCTACAAGAGCTTTTATAGATTCCAGTTGAGAACCTAATTCTGCAAAAGCACTGTTAAGTGGATTAAAATGTGTTCTATAAGTAAGTTTTAATCCTTTTAGTTTATCTAATGTAGAGTTTAGACTAGATTTCTTAGCTGCTAAATCACTACCACTAGGTAAGTTAGCGTTTAATGCGTTTAATCCTGTGTTTAGTTTATCAGCTCCATCGACAAGTTTTGGAGTATTTTCAGAAAGTTTAGCTACTCCATCACCTAATGCAGCTCCACCTGCAGTAAGTCTATTAAGATCATCTTTTTTAGCTGCAAGTCCAGAATTGATTTGTGAAATACCGTCTGATAATCTATCGATTCCATTGTTTAATGTAGCACTTCCGGCATTCAGTTTTTCTAAATCTTCTTTTTTAGCTAGTAATTTTTCATTAAGTGTAAGAACACCGTTAGTATATTTTAAAAGTCCAGCTTGGAATTCTTTACTTCCGTTATATAGAGAATTGAAACCAGAAGTAAGCATAATACTTTTAGCTTTAAATGTATCGAAACCGATAGTAAGTTTATTAGATCCTTCAGTAAGTTCATTTACACCGGAGATTAACGCGTCTTTTTTATCGTTTAATGAACTTAGTCCATCTGATAATCTTCCAGCTCCACTTTGTAATTGAGATACTCCATCACCAAGTTTAGCGCCACCTTCACTAAGACGAGAAAGTCCGTCAGTTAGGCGCTTAGAACCATCGGAAAGTTCGTTGACTCCATTGTTAAGTCTTTGCCCACCTTCACTAAGACGAGAAAGTCCGTCAGTTAGGCGTTTAGAGCCATCAGAAAGTTCATTAACTCCATTGTTAAGTCTTTGCCCACCTTCACTAAGACGAGAAAGTCCGTCAGTTAGACGTTTAGAGCCATCAGAAAGTTCGTTAACTCCGTTGTTAAGTCTTTGTCCACCTTCACTAAGGCGAGAAAGTCCATCAGTTAGACGTTTAGAACCATTAGAAAGTTCATTAATTCCATTGCCAAGTTTAGCTCCTCCATCGCTAAGGCGAGAAAGTCCGTCGGTTAGACGTTTAGAACCATTAGAAAGCTCGTTAATCCCGTTACCAAGTTTAGCACCACCATCGTTAAGACGAGTTAGTCCGTTAGATAGACGTTTAGAACCGTCAGCAAGTTCATTAATTCCGTTACCAAGTTTTATTCCACCATCGCTAAGACGATAAAGTCCAGCAGTCAGTCTCCATGATCCTTCAGATAGTTGGTTAATACCGCTGCTAAGTCTTATTCCACCATCGCTAAGACGAGTTAGTCCATTAGAAAGTCGACCAGAACCGTCAGCAAGTTGGTTAATACCACTGCTAAGTCTTTGCCCACCATCGCTAAGGCGACCAAGTCCATTTGAAAGTCGACCAGAACCATCGGCAAGTTGGTTGATACCACTACCAAGTTTTTGGCCACCTTCACTAAGACGACCAAGTCCGTTGTTCAGTGTATTTGAAGCATCGGCTGCTTTGTGAAGAGACTCTCCAATCTCAGAAAACTTACTGTATAAAGTAGCTGTATAAGTTTTTACAACTTGATCCTTAACTGTGTTTGTTAAGTTACTTGCTACAGTTTCCATAATTTTTTCACCATTTTTACTTTTTGTAAAATTGGTAGTAAAGTCGATGTTCATTTTTTCTGGGTTATCGTTTGATAAAGATGTAGCATTTTTAGAAAAGTTCTCTGGAATTGTAACTACCATGTAGTAGTCTCCTTCACGAAGTTCTTTATCAGCTGTATCTTTATCGACGAATTGCCAATTTACTTTTTTGTTTTCTTTTAGTTTATCGACCATTGAATTCCCGACTTCTAGAGTTTTTCCATTAAAATCTACTTTTTGGTCTAGATTAACAACCCCGACTTTCATGTTTCCAGTGTTGTCATATGGATTCCAAACGGATTTTAGGAAGGTTCCTGAATATAAAACAGGAACTAGAAGAACGGTAGCCATGGTAGCTTTTAAACCTTTGCTTTTTAAAAGGCTACTAAATTCTTTTTTTATCATAATTCCTCCTAAGAAATTTCGTCGGCGAAATTCCATTATATTGAATTTGGATGATATGAGTTCATATCACTTAAAATATTTTACAACCTTATAAACTAAAAGTCAAAATATTTTAAAGCAATAGTGAATTTATAATAATTAATATTGAAGTATATTATGTATAATGGGGATAGAAATTATAACTATTAAACAGGTGGTTCATCTGATAAAACCTTTTATTGTTGAGTTTATAGTGAATAATTTAATTATTATGTAACCTTATGAAAAAATATATATTAATTAAAATAATTTTGTTAATACATATTGTAAAAATCCTAATTAATGAAAAAATAAATTCACTAATAAAGAGAAAAATATTGGAGGATATTAAATTTAAAATGTGAAATTTATAGAAAAAATAGCTATAAATATTAAAAAAACAGCTATCTCTATTTGGTGGATAACTGTCTTTAAATTTAAATTACTGTTTATACTGTTGCGTGAGCTAGTTTATGCTCTAATAGATTACTAAAACAAATTTGTGCATCTTTTAAGTCTTTTGGATCTGGATGTTTTTTAGATTCTTTAACCATATCTACAAGATCTGGTGTAACCTTGTGAATGAAGTTAGGATCATGCCAAGTAAGAATTTTGAAAACTATCATAACCTTTGGATCAACTTTACCTTGACAAACAAATGTTTCGTGGATTCTATTGTTTCTTTCTTTCATAAATGCGATGTAATTATTAATAGAATCATCAGCGTGATAATGTTCACGAGGGACACCGCAAGTTAAGAATAGAGCGACATCTTTTCCGTGTATCTCTTGTTGATCTACAAAACGTTGCATATTTTTATTAGCATTTGTTTTATCTGTCCATGCTCCTAAAATATAAAAGTCGTATTCTTTCTCTAGTTTTTTTCGTTGTTTTTTTATGTCGAGTAGATCAACTTCCCCTTGATCTTTTATCTGTTCATAGATAGCCTCGGCTACTTTTTTAGTGTTTTTTGTTTTGCTAGAATAAGCAAGTAAAATTTTCATAATTTAGCCTCCTACTTAGGATGTGGAAATTATTATCCTATAAGTTGATTCCGTATTTATTAAATCTATACAATTATTATATCAAAAATAATTATTGATTTAAATAGCTAATTGAAAATCATAATCAATTATGATTCTGTCTTTAAAAAAAATCAAAAAAAATTGAAAACTTAACTTGAGAAAGTACTGTTCATAACGAAAAAATAAGAAAAAATTAATTGTTTGTGATAAAATACTTATTAAGAAATATTACGAGGATGGATAGAAATAGTAATGGATAGATTGTTTGAAGTGACAAGTTACGCATCGTTTATAGTGTATCATATAGAAGCGATGGATAAAATCAAAGTTCCCAAAAGAGTGATACGTGAATATGTAAATCTTCAAAAAACAGTAAATAACTTTCCGCAAGAGTTAGATTATATATGTAGTTTTTACGATGAAAAAACAGGGAGTAGCGGAACTTTGTTTGAAAATGTTGTAGAAGGGAATTATATTTTATCTTACACAGGCACGAATTTTTACTTTGATAGACAAAAAGATATGTATGCTGATGTTGTAGGGGTTTGTTTAGGTCAAGGGGAACATTTAACTCCGTGTTATAGATTTTATACAAGAATGAAGAAAAAATATGGTGATGATATCATACTAACTGGGCATTCTTTAGGTGGAAGTATTGTGCAGCGAGTTGCTATTGAGTATGATGTGAAGGAAAGTGTAGTTTTCAATGCTGCTCCTGTATATTTAATAAGTGGTATAGATATTTTTATGGATAAAGAAGTTGATGAAGAGTTGTACACTACGCGTATGAAGAAATATCTTAGAAATATGAAAAAAATTGCTATTAAGAAAGCTTTTTTTACAGGTTCTGTTAAAAGGGTTGTTTCGGAGTATGATATATTTACGCGTATAGCTGAGTTGCTTTCTATTGGTTATTATGTTGGTGATGAAATTATAGTTAAAGAAGCCGGAATGCACGGGATTAAGAGTTTTTTAGATATATATAAGAAGTCATTCGGAAGTTCTTTTGAGGGTGGAGAAAGTCAAGATGAGTATTTATCTTCAGAATATAAAGATTTTGGTTTGGCAGAGATAGGGATATTAAGTAATTTTTCTGAGGAACGAATAGTAGAGTTAGAAAAGCAATTGAATATTCTTCTTACTAGCGATACTGTAATCTCTAATTTGAATAAGAATCCATACAATGTTAACTTTGAATTTTTTATAAAAGCTATATTAAGAAATATTCAGAAAGCTAAAGAAAAACAATAATAGATTCCTTGTCTGACGTTTTTGTCAGATGAGGAGTTTTTTTGTATGTGTATAATGGCAGGTTTATGTGTTTTATAGGTTGTTATAAAAACTTTGTGTTTTCTCGTAAGTGATAGAGTGTTAATCGCTTGCTTAAAGTTGTAACTTATTGGAGAAAAATGATATAATGTAGATAGCTATATGCATTCTTGCGAACAAGTAAGAATATATAAAAATACTTAGTATTAATCTAAGGAGGAAGATGATGGCAGAATATAAAATACTAGTAGTCGATGATGAAGAACCGATTGCTAACATACTAGATTTTAATTTAAAAAAAGAAGGTTATGATGTAATAGTTGCTAATGATGGAGAAAAAGCGGTGGAACTTGCTTTTAGTGAAAATCCTGATTTGATTCTATTAGATTTGATGTTGCCGAAAAAAGATGGAATGGAAGTATGTAGAGAAGTACGTGCTAAAAAGAATATTCCAATTATTATGCTAACAGCAAAAAATAGTGAGATAGACAAGGTTTTAGGATTAGAATTCGGTGCTGATGATTATGTGACTAAACCTTTCTCAACACGTGAGCTTATGGCTAGGGTTAAGGTAAACCTACGTCGTGTTACTAAGCAACAAGAAGAAGTTGTAGAAGAGAAGAGTGGTAGTGACCTTGTAATCAAGGATATTGTAATTTATCCAGAAGCTTATGTTATTAAGAAAAATGGTGAAGAAATTGATCTAACACGTAGAGAATTTGACTTGTTCTACTATCTTGCTCAACACCGTGGCCAAGTTTTAACACGTGAGAACTTACTGCAAACAGTATGGGGGTATGATTATTTCGGAGATGTTAGAACAGTTGACGTGACTGTAAGAAGATTACGTGAAAAAGTAGAAGATGATTCATCACAACCAGAATATATAATGACACGTCGTGGTGTTGGTTACTTTATAGGTGAAGAGTAATGAGTTTTTTCGGTAAGAAATTAAAGAAAAGATTCTTTTCATCAATCCGAACTAAGTTCGTAATAGTATATGTATTAGTTAACATAATATCGTTACAATTAATCGGATTGTTCTTTACAACACAATTAAGAAACAGTAATATAAATACATTTGAACAAAATATTATCGAACAAGAAAAAATATTAAATTACCACATTCGTGAGGAGCTTGATAAGGATAGTACGAAGAGTGGAGAAGAGTCGACGGATGCGGAGAATAATCCTAGCCAAGATTCTACAAGCAATAATCGAGATTCGAAAAGTGGAATAGTAAAACTAGTTAGTGAATTTAATATCCAGAAATTATTACTTGTAAAAGTTATTGATAATAACTCGAAAATTTTAGCAAGTTCATCAAAAAATGGAAATGATGATTATCTTGCTAAAAGATCTTTTGATCCGCTTGTTAGTCAAGTTATAAAAACGGGTGAGAGTACTAAACAAATTCAGAACAATGCTGATAGTAATAAGCGTGTCTGGATTTATGTAAGTCCTGTGAAAAAAGATAACGAAGTTGTTGGTGTAATATCACTTATGGCAGATATAGAAAGTGTCTATCAAGAGGTAAGTAGTATTTCAAGATTGTTTATTGTAGGAACTATACTATCAATATTAATAACTACTGTGATAGGATTTGTCGCTTCTAAAACCGTAACGAGTTCTATTGAAAAAATGAGTTCTCAGGTTAAGAAGATGGCTTTAGGAAATTATGGTACTGTAGTTGGTATAGATACAGATGACGAGATAGGAGATCTTGCTAAAGTATTTAATCAGATTTCTAAGAGAATCGAAGAAGAGCAGGCTGTAACAGAGACGGAACGTAGGAAGCTTGCAACTATTATCGAGAGTATGATGGATGGGATTATTACCACTGATAATAATGGAAAAATAATCTTAATTAATACTAGTGCTGAAGATATGCTAGGCGGACGTGATGATGAAATTTTCATTGGAAAAGACGTTCTAAAGATTCTTAATATTACAGAATATGAAAGTATTGAGGAAATACTAGAAGCGGAAGACAGTCTTCTTGTTAATGCATCTAATGATAGTGATGAATTACTTTTACGAGCAGAAATCTCTAAGATAGAAAAAGAGGACAAAGAAGATCTAACTCAGATGTCAACTGAGCTAGAAGGATACATTATCGTTCTTTATGACGTAACAGATCAAGAGCGCCAAGAAAAAGAACGTCGTGAATTCGTATCGACCGTATCTCACGAACTTCGTACACCTCTAACGACTATGAATAGCTATATCGAAGCATTAGAAGAAGGTGTATTAGAAGATAAGGAACTGGCTCCTCAGTTTATTGACACTATTCATAAAGAAACTACTCGTATGATAAGAATGGTAAATGAACTTATGCAACTTGGGAAAATGGATATTAAAGAAGAGCATTATGAAAAAGAGTTCATCGATATAAATAAAATGCTTGAGCAGATTACAGATAGATTTGCACTAACGCATCCAGAGAAGAACTTTATAAAACATATTTCTAAAACGCCGATATTTGTCGAAGGAGATCAAGATAAACTTACACAGGTGTTTGACAATATTGTTAATAATGCTATAAAATATTCTCCAAACGGTAAGAATATTACTATAAGAGTTAGACAGAATTACCATCATAATAGGGTTAGTATTTCTATAAAAGATGAAGGGGTAGGGATACCTTTAGTTCACATTGATAAAATTTTTAATAGATTTTATAGAGTTGATAAAAGTAGACAAAGAAGTATGGGTGGAACTGGTTTAGGGTTAGCTCTAGCTAAGACTATAGTAGAAGCTCATAAAGGGCGTATTTGGGCACAAAGTAGAGAAGGTTATGGAAGTATAATTTTTGTAACACTACCTTGTGAACAAATAGATGATGAATGGTTATAGAGGTGAGTAATATGAGAAATAGAAAAAAGGAAACTGTAAAATCAGTTATTTTAGGTATACTTGTTTTACTAAGTTTAACTTTATCTTATCTTATTATTACTTACCAACCAGATTACGAAATTTTTACGAAAAGATCTACTCAGAAAACAGTTGATTCAAATAAAAATGATCTTCTGAACTTCCTTATTCCAGATAGTGTGGTGAAAAACCAAGAAGGAACAAGGGAAGAAGCTATAATTCAAAATACAATAACAAAAGTAGCTAGCGTAGAAGGAGTCAAAGATAAAAAAGTATTAAAAGAGTTATTGTCTCTTCTTTCAGATAGTGAGAGTACGGAATCAAGGGTTAGAAACCGTAACATAGAAGATATTACGACTAATAACGTTGAAAAAATATTGATAAATTATCAGGTTACTTTGGACTCGGCACTACTTAAACCGTTATTCTTTTCTGAAGACAATTCAAACGTAAGTTTAGAATTTGATACTATAGTTTTATTGAAAGATAGACCTAATATGATTTATCTATATAAAAAAGATGATAAAAACTATCTTCAAATTACTTTAAAACAAAATATATATGAAAAGATAAATAGTAAATTTAATGAGAAAAAGCAAAATTATGCCAAATATAGTTTAAATAATAAATTTATATACCTAAAAGAAGGTGATGAAGATAATGTTATTGATGAATATAGTGCTGAAGACGTTAGTTTAAATAAATTGGCGAGAGATATTTTTGAGAAAAAAGATAATCTTAGAATCAGTAATGAAGATGAAGTGACTGATGGTTATGGAATATTAAGATCTATAAATAACAGATTAGTATATACAAATCCATCTAATGAAGGTGGACGTGAAGTAGGAGCTACTATTGCTATAAATAATACTATTAGTTTCTTAGAGTTAGGTTATGTAGGAGATACTAATTATCAACTAACAACAGCTTTAGACGGGATTAGCATTTTCCAAGAAGCGTATAAGGACTCTATAGCCTTTAGTAAAGATGGTTTTGCTGATATAATATCAGAAGATAACAGTAGTGGAATATATAAACTGACATCACCGAAGAAATTGACTAAGACTTACCTTTCATCGAAAGAAGCGGAGTTATATTCTGTAGAAAAAACAGAGTACGTAATAAACTATCTTTATGAGAGGGTTAATCTAAAAGAAATTGGTGATATAGTTTTAGGTTATGATAAAACTTATAATAAAGACAGAAACAGTTTCAGTTATACTCCTGCATGGTATGTGAAGTATAATGATAGATATATGAGTTTTAAAAAAATAAAAGAAAAGATAGACAAGGGAGAGAGACTATGAATTGGGGCAAGATGAAAACATTATTTATTTATCTATTTGTCGCTTTAAATGCAGTCTTATTAACTTTTTATGTCTATACAGTTCAAAAGAATAAAACTGAAATAGTTCAAGAAAAAGAAATAATAGAACGATCTATGAAAAATGACAATATAACTGTAGAAGAAAACGCCACAAAACGTGATAATTTAGGTTATGTTAATGTAACTATTTCAGATTTGAAAGATTATAAAAAAGAAGAAAATGGATTGAGGATTGAAGTTGAAAATGTAGACAAAACATCAACTCTAAAGGTTAGTTCAGAAAATGCTATAAGTAATGTTAATAAAGGTAGTTATAGAGCGGAATTAGACTCATTTTTACTTGAAAAATTGAAGTTGAGTGCAAATTATGTATTCTCTAGTTATAATTCTAATAAAAATGAGGTTATTTATGAACAACAGATTGATAGTTTCAGAGTATTTTCAAATAAAAATGCTAGAATAGTTTTTGAAGTTGAAAGTAATGGAGATATCAAGCGGTTTACTCTAACAGGAGTTTCTAACATAAGAAAAGATAAAAACGAAACCTTAGTTACATCTAATCAAGCTATAAACAGGCTGTATCATGAAGACTTGATTCCAAAAAATTGTAGAGTTCGTACAACTTTAGGATATTATACTTATATTTCACAAACAGAAAATCAAGTATTAATACCGACTTGGAATGTTGAGATAAGTGATAAGGATGGACAGGTGATCAACTATTATGTAGATGCTATAAACCTAAACATCTTAAATAGAAAAGGTCGCAGTTCATAAACAAATATAAAAAGCTATCTATCGCAATAAAGCGATGGATAGCTTTTACTATATGTATTAGTCTGCTAGGTAAGAACGTAACATCCATACATTTTTTTCTAATTGAGTTTTTAGTCCTAATGCTAGGTCAGAAGTACCTTGATCTCCTTCATCTTCAGCTACACCCATAAGGTGAGTTAGATCGTTGATTAGTAATTCGAAATCGTGGAATACAGCTGCAACCATTTCTTTAGTTGTTTCTTTTTCAGTTGCTTCTTTGATTGTTGCGATTTCTAAAGCGCCTTTAAGTGTAGAAACTGGGCGTCCTCCGATAGCTAATAATCTTTCAGCAACTTCATCTAAAGATTCAGTTGTGTAGTTGTAATAATTTTCAAATACTTCGTGTAGTGTGTAAAAGCTGCGTCCAGTTACATACCAGTGGAAGCTGTGTAATTTTGTGTATAATACTGTTAAATTTGCTACAAGTTTGTTTAATTCTGTTGTACGTGTCATTTTAAATTCTCTCCTTTATTTTGTAATTTATGCTTAAATTATAGCACCATGAATACGTGATGTAAAGTTTATAGTCTTATAATAGTTATTGAGAATTATTATCTAAAATAAAGGTTGATTTATCAATGTTTTCCAAGGTGAAAAAATATAAACGATAATCATTATCGGTATATGTTTTTAATCTCATAGAGCAATAAGTTGAAATTGGGGAGGTGAATTGTTAAAATTAAATAGAAAGGAGTGCTTTTAATGGCGAAGTTATGTATATTTTTAATAAAATTGTATAGAAGGTATATATCTCGTTATACAAGACCGACATGTAGATTTTCACCGACTTGTTCGAGTTATGCAATGGAAAGTTATAAGAGATTTGGCTTTTTTCTTGGAACATACCTAACTATAAAGAGACTTTTGAAATGTCACCCTTTCTATAAGGGGGAGTATTTTGATAATGTTCCTTTATTTAAAAGAGAAATATTTAAATTTAATAGAAAAAAATAAAATAAAGAGGTAGCTGAAACGAGCTGCCTCTTTATTGGGCGAAATTGTTAATTTTGGATAAAAATTTGGAATATTGATTGATCTGTTGAAAAATAAATAAGGGGTTGTTTCAACAATATAACAATTAAAATATTATTTAATTAAAGTATTCGTAGATAAATCCTCATAATTATCCACAAATATTAATTTATATTGCAAAAGTGAGGTAAATCCTTATAATTATCCACAGATGCAATAGATAATGTTATTTATCAATGCTATTTCCAGCATCTAACCATGCGGCAATTCCGCCCGGGAATCTATAGACATTTTTATATCCTGCTTCTTTTGCTAATACTGCTCCGACGTGGCTTCTTTCACAAGCAACAAAACCACAATAGATAACAATTTTTTTATCTTTATCAGTACCTAAAGTTTTTAAGAATGCTTCTTTTTCTTCTGGTTTTAAATCTTTCATTTCCTTAGGTAAACCGGCATTTACAGCACCTTTGATTTTTGTTTTTTCAAAACGATCCGAAGGAATAGTGTTGATTAAAATCATATCTTCTTTGTTATCGATAGATTTTTTTAATTCATCAGCACTTATTAAGTTATAATCCCCAGTTTTTGTAGCTTTAACAAGTTTGATAGATGCTTTTTCCACTTCGTTTTCTTTTCCGTCTTTTGCAGAACGGTTAAGACCATCGCCACTACTGCAACCTACTAAAGATACAGAAAGTAATATGCTCGATAAAGCTAAAGTTATTTTATTTCTTTTCATAAATTTAATCCTCCTTTAATTTTCACTTTTATTATAACATAAAAAACGTTTGGTATAAACAAATTATATAATAAAATTTAATTATATTAAGATAAATGGTAACTGTTACTTCAATGTTATTTATATGTAAACTAAAAAATATACAATGGAATATATAAAAATTAATAAAAAATTAATATGTTTATTAATTTGATTTATAGAAGATGTAGATGGTTTTATTTATATTTTTTGTGTAAAAAATAACTCTATTACTAGCTAGTAGAAATAGAGTTATATCTTTTTACAGTATTTATTTATAAAATATTATTTTTAGCTGAATATACTTTTAACGAAATTAAGAATTTTAGCTTTACGGCTTGCTTCTTTATTGGCTAGCATTTTTTTAACGAAATCAGGCATTTCAGGTTTTTCGTCGTCTTTCTTGTTAGCCAGCATTTTTTTAACGAAGTCAGGCATTTCGGGTTTTTCACCATCTTTTTTATTAGCTAGCATCTTTTTAACGAAATCAGGCATCTCGGCTTTTTCTTTATCCATTTCGTTAAATGTTGTTTGTTCTGGATTATGATAGATAAAAGGATTATCTTTATTACCATTAACTGCAGAAACTAGAGCTTCTATTAAACGAGCGTCATAGTTTGGCATTGGTGGTCTATGATATGCTACTCCAAATTCTTCGCAAAGTTCACGACATTCAACATCATTGTCAAAAAGAACTTCAATATGTTCACTTATAAAACTAAGAGGTACAAATATATAGTGTTTTGGGTGTTCTTTTTGGTCTCTTAAATATTCTAGTACATCAGGTTTAATCCATGGCATACCAATATCGCTTTCACTTTGCCATGTGTTTGTATAGTTATCTTTATCAAGACCTATTTTCTCTGCAATTAGTTTGGTCATATCGAAGATTTGATCAACATAAGGATCGTTATATTTCAAAGCAATTTCAGGTACACTGTGTGCAGAAAAGATAACTTTAAAGCTATAATTTTTAACTTCTGTATCGATAATTTTTTTGATTTCATCAGCCCAAAATTCAATTAATTCTTCTTCTTTATACCACGATTTTATTATATTAAATTTGATTTTATCACTCTTAATAAATCTTTCATATCCCATAATAGAATAGAATGAATAATGAGGTTCTAAAATTAAACAAATACATTCTTCAATGTTGTCTTCTTCCATTTTTGAAATTACATTAGGGATATATGGAGAAGAGAATTTATTTGCGAAGTATACTTGATATTCATCTTGTACAGCGTCTTTTAACAAATTAACTTCTTTAAGTGTTATTTCTTGAAGGGGAGAACCTTCGATGCGAAGATAGTTTTTTAATAATAAGTTGATTTCATCATCGTTAGGACGAACTCCTCTTCTAATATTCGTGAAAAATTTAGCTACGCCTTCAAATGTATAATCCTCAGGTGTTCCATATGTCATAACCAAAATAGCTTTTTTCATTATTTAACCTCTCATAATTGTATAGTTATATACGATTATACCACTTTTTGTACTAAAACACACGTATTTTTATATTGTTACAGAAATTATTATCAATTACAATATCATATCGATTAAACTTAAATTGTTTAGACTGTTATAAATATGAAGAAATTATGACGAGATTGATGATAAAAGGAAGCAATGTATAAAGTACAAGAAAAGATTAAAATACTATTGCAAAAAACTCGGAAAAGTTATAATATATAAGATAACTAAAAAGTACACTAATAAGGGAGTTTTAAAATCTCCGATTGGTAGTTGTAAAAAGGAGGAAGTGTTTAAGTGAGAAAGAAAATATTAGGAGCAATAACATTTATGGCTGCTGTAGGTGGAGTTATTTATATGAAAAATAATCCTAAGTATAAAGAAATAGTTAGAGTCGTAAAAACTGCAGATGCACGTGGTTTTTATGAGAAAATAATTTTAGAAAAAGATAAATTGGCATTTACGGCGAAGTCGAAAATAAAAGATTATAAGATTGATTATGAGAGTATAAGAAGTGTTGGAGAAAAAATTTATGCTAGATTAATAGTTAATAATGATGAAAAATTAAATATTGATACGGTACTCGATGAAAAAGATGTGAATGTAGAAGAAGTAGCACATTCGGAAAAATTAGATGAACTATTGAGTGAATAAGATAATTGTAGGGTGTAAAAATAATTTTTGGAATAAAATATTCCCTAGGAAATAATAAAAAAGGAATCCTCCATTACAGTAAGGTGAATGTAATGGAGGAATTTTTCATGGTTAAATTAATTGTTTAGTTTTATTTTTATGCAAAACGACTGCGAATACTTGTTGGTATTGATTTATAAACACTCTTAGTAACGAAGAATAAGAATGTTATTAAAGCACCTTTAAGTAGGTTGAACGGAATAATACCAGCAGTTACAATAGTTTTCACGTTAGTTACGATATCAGCTAAATTCATGATGTATCCATATGCTGGAAGTAACACGAAGTAGTTAAGTAATGACATGAATAATGTAATAGCTAAAGTACCTAAGATACCACCGATGATTGTTTTTGCAGTACCTTTTTTGTAGAAGAATACGATAATGCTAATGAAAGTAAATTCTACAACGATATTAGCAATTGATCCGATTGGCTCATGTGATAATAATGCGAAGTGTAGGAAGTTTTTTAAGAATGACACTAAAAGTGCATCTTTATAACCTAATAATAACAACGCCATGAACAGCGGGATAAATGTGAAATCAAATTTTAGAAATGGTGGCAAGAATGGCACAGCAAAACTAAAAAAAGATAGAAGTAGAGCAATAACTGCAAGCATTCCACTTAAAACAAGTGAATGAACATTTTTTTTATACATATTAAATCCTCTTTCCTATCTTCATAGGCAAAAAATAACCGCAATACAATTTTTAATACGGTGAATTTCAAATCTATATCAGATATAAAAAACACCACTTTAAAAATTTTAAAGCGGGACTGAAAGGTATGAAAAATAAGCATTGCACAATACATTGTATGACAAATATACATACGTAGTAAGGTTATATGTGCAAGTTTATTAATTCTATATCTTCTATCATCCAGACTGTACTGTCGGTTTTGGAATTTCACCAAATCAGCTTGCGCTCGCGGACTTTAACCGCCGGTCGGGAATTTCACCCTGCCCCGAAGATAATTTAATTATTTATTATAGGTTTATTATAAACCTAAGACTAAAGTTTGTAAAGAGAAAAGGCTTAACTTTTTTGAATAGATAAAAGTAGCCCAGAAATAAATCTTCCGAGCTACTTAAATTATTTATTATTCTACTGTTACTGATTTGGCAAGGTTACGTGGTTTATCCACATCTAAACCTTTAGTATAAGCTGCATAGTATGCGAATAATTGTGTAACAACGATACTTGCGATTGGAGCAAGATCTTCGTTTACGTTAGGAATCGCATAGTCACCTTCACGTGCTAATTTTTCTAATGTAATGATTAGAGTATTAGCTCCACGGCTAGCTACTTCACTTACGTTACTACGTGTATTTAAGTCAAGTTTTGCACTTGTGATAAGAGCTACAACTGGTGTTCTTTCTTCGATAAGAGCGATTGTACCGTGTTTTAATTCTCCTCCGGCAAAACCTTCTGTTTGAATGTAAGAAACTTCTTTAAGTTTTAAAGCTGCTTCACATGCACTATAGTAGTCGATTCCACGTCCAATATAGAATGCATTACGTTCAGTGAATAAGTTTTTAGCTAAGTCTTTGATAGTTTTTGTATCATCTAAGATTGATTCGATTGCTGAAGTAATTACTGATAATTCTTGCTCGATATCAAATTTAGGTTGTTTTGAAAGTTGTTTTGCTACTTCGTAAGCTAGTATGCTTAATGTTGCGATTTGAGCAGTGTATGCTTTAGTAGATGCAACCGCAATTTCAACACCTGCGTGAAGTAATAATGTGTAGTCACATTCACGAGATAGAGTTGACGCATCAACGTTAGTAAGTACTAAGAATTTATAATCTTCATTTATGCTGCGTAATTTTGTTAATACTGCACGAAGGTCAGCTGTTTCTCCTGATTGAGAAAGGAAGATGAACATTGGTTTTTTAGATAATAATGGTACGTTATAAGCAAATTCTGATGCTAGGTGTACCTCTGTTGGGATACCAGCCCATTTTTCGAAGTAGTTTCTTCCTACTAAACCAGCGTTATAACTTGTACCACATCCGATGATGTATAGTCTATCCGCATCTTTTACGTTGTTAATAATTTCGCTGTCAATATTTACATCATGTCCATCAAAGTAGTGAGAGATGATATTACGCATAGCTCCTACTTGCTCATGAATCTCTTTAATCATGTAATGCTCGTGGATACCTTTATCAATTTCTCCAGCGTTTAAGTTAGTTGAGAAACTTTCACGTTCTACAACGTTACCTTCTTTATCTTCGATAGTTACGCTATCTTTTTTCACGATAACAATTTCACCATCGTTGATTTCTAAGAAGTTGTTAGTGTACTTAATCATTGCTAAAGCATCACTACCAACATAGTTTTTATTTTCTTCTCCTAGTCCAATAAGAAGTGGACTTTTGTTTTTTGCTACATATAAAGTGTCTTTATCTTCTGTGTCGATTAAACAAAGTGCATAAGATCCTTGTAATTTAGATACAGCTTTTTTGAAAGCTTCTTTAGTTTCAAGACCACGATCGCTGTATATTTGAACTAATTGAACGATAACTTCAGTATCAGTTTCAGAAACAAGTTCTACATCTTTGAAAAATCTATCTTTAAGTTCTTGGAAGTTTTCGATAACTCCGTTGTGAACTAAGATGAAACGTTTGTTAAAGCTTTGGTGAGGGTGAGAGTTAGTTACGTTTACTCCACCGTGAGTAGCCCAACGTGTATGACCAATACCTAATTCTAGGTGAAGATCTCCAGGGATTAGGGCTTCTAAGTTTTTAATACGACCAACAGCCTTTGTTACATTAGCCTTACCATCCACAACTCCTGCAATACCTGCTGAGTCGTATCCACGGTACTCAAGACTACTAAGTCCATCGATTAAAAATTTAACTCCATTTGCTTCTCCAACAAATCCTACAATTCCACACATATTAAAAATTCCTCGCTTTTTTCTTTATTTAATTAATCTCTCATAGAAAGTACTATGAAATTTATATTCACTCAAAAATATTATACTCCTCTTAGTTTATGTTAATCTAAAAGAAAGTAATATGGGTCTAATAGAGAGAGGATAATGATTTTAAGGGTTCTTATATCTAATACTGCGTTTCTCAGCTGTTGCATACGCTATATCTAAATATTTCATCGTCTCTTCGTTCCTAGAAATATTAAGATCTACCCCAGCAGTGGCAACTAAAGTTTTTTACGTCATTCTTCCTTAAAAACTAAGTTGCTGTTGCATACGCTGTAGCTATGAGTTAATCGTTAGGTTTCTTGAATCTAAAAGATGAAAAGAAACCTTATCGAGTAACTTAGACAACAGCTACTCAAAATATAAGGAATGTAATGACGAAATATTTTGTTAGTAGCCACTGTAAATATTTCGTCGTCTCTTCGTTTCTAGAAATATTAAGATCTACCCCAGCAGTGGCAACTAAAGTTTTTTACGTCATTCTTCCTTAAAAACTAAGTTGCTGTTGCATACGCTGTACCTAAGTATCTTGTCGTCACTGTGTTCCTAAAGATACTAAGGTGCACCCCATTGTACATTATCTAACGAAACTCTCTGGTTCCGAAAAAGCATCCGCCGAATTTTCGATAACTTTTTTCCTCGTCAACTAAGCTCAATTTAACCTTTAGAACTTAGTTCGGGCGCTATAATTATAAATTCAAATTACCTCCTAGTTATTTAATCGTCCATATTATTATACTAGATGAGAAGAGCGTTGTAAACTGAAAGGATATATTTACATAAACTCAAATATTAAAATAAAGTGTCTGAAAATTTAACTCTAATTTTTAGAATGATAGAAAAATAAGGTTCACTAATAAAAAAACCTACTTACTTTTACAGTAAGTAGGTTTTAATGTTATTAACGTCGAGAATTAGTAGCTACTTCTTTAGCGTTTTTCACTTCATCAGGAAGTTTAATTTCTTTAACGTTATTTACGTTAGAATATTTGATGATTTGTTTGATTTTCATTGTAGTTGGGTTTGAAGTATCTTTAGTTGCAAGTTCCATTGTCACTTCGTTGTTAACAGGTACGAAATCTTTAGTAACTACAAGTTTAATTGAAACGTTTTTGAAATCAACATTGTTAAATGCACTAGCAGTCACTTCGCTTCCTGAAGAAGCGTTAGCAACAGCAACCATAAGGTCTTTGAATTGCTCTCCATTTCCTGTATATGTTAGAACATAGTTTCCATTTTCTTCAGTTTTCTTGAAATCTTTAGCGATTTTTTTGTAGAACTCTAAGATTTGATCTGAATTAGCAATCTTTTTAAGATTTTCAAATTGTGCAGTTATATTGTTGTTTGAACTTTTAACCCACTCGTTTTGTCCTGTTGATTTTGCATAAGCTGTTCCATCTTTAATGTACAATTCTAATGTTTGGCTTTGTCCTTGAGCTTTTACATCAGTAGTTGCTTTCATTGCAAGTGGGTCCATGATTAATGAACCAGATACAGTATTTTCAATTGTTTGGTTTTGTTCACCAACTAAAATTTCAGATTGGCTTGTAGCTTCGAAATCTGTACTCTTAATATTTTTAGATGATTCTACTGATTTATTGACGATTTGTTCTGCAGAAGTTCCCATGCCACAAGCAGCAAGAGTAACCGAAAGAATAACCGTTGCAATAAGCAATAGATATTTTTTTAGTGATTTTGTCATGTGTCTCTCCTTAACTTTAATTAAAATAGATTGTTGTACAAATCTAGTTTCATAAATTTATTTTTATAGCATTATTCTATCATATTATAGCCAATATTACTACATTAATAAGTTATATTTTTAAAATATCTGTAATAAATAATATAGGCAATAAATAAGGAGATTACTTTTATTTAATATTTTTTGTGAAAATAATAAAAAATCTATTGACTTATATCAATGATTGATATACAATTATATTGAAGATAGATATATCAATGATGGATATAAATACAGAATATCTCTAATTAATTTAGGAGGGATAAAATGGCAAAGTTAAGCCCTTATGAAACGGGTGAATTAACGGATAGTATATTTTTTACACTTCTAGTTTTGACAGAACCTATTCATGGTTATTTAATAATGCAAAAGGTGGCAGAAATTACCGATAATAATATTATTATCGGCCCTGCGACAATGTATACGACTTTAGGAAAAATGGTTTCTGTTGGCTGGATAGAAGATAAAGAGATTGATAATTCGAAAAAAGAATATCATATTACTCCAAAAGGTATGGAAGTTTTGGAGAAAAATTTAAAACTTCGACAGTTTTTATTGGATGTAGCTAAGAAGTTTATAGGTGGTGGAAGTGATGAGTAAATATAAGGTGATACATACATTCGCTTTAACAAATAAAAGATTCATGAGAAAGTTAGAAAGATATAGTGCTAGGGGCTGGCATTTTAAAAAGTTTCTAGTATTCTTCATTTTATTAGAAAAAGGAGAAAAAATTAACTATAAATATGAATTGGTATATGATAAAAAGTTCGATGCTGAACGAGAAGATTTTTATAAGTTTAACGGTTGGAAAGTAGTTAGAAATAGTTTTTTCTGGCAAATATTACGCGGAGAACCTACGGCAACTACACTATATACAGATAATTTGAGTGAAGAATACATGTGGCTATATAGAATAAGATTTAATGGGAAAATCATGTTAGGATGCTTTTTTCTAGCTTTGATTACACATTTAATAAATAAATTTTTAATGCCATCTGAAGTAATTGATTTTATTACAGGAATGTCTTTTGGCTTTGGTCTAGGACTAGGTGCTGTAAATATAGCGTTCTTTATAAAATATTTATTTTTGAAGAGAAGAAAGGATTGAATTTATGAAGTATAAATATGTTCCTGTATTTATAAGTTATGATAAAGTAGCGGATAAAATGAATCGCTTTGCTGCTAAGGGATATGAATACGATAAAGAGGTTATAGTGGCAATTAGAATGAAGAAAGTCTCAGAGACTAGCGACAAGCAATACAAATTTATCTTTGATAAACAGTTTACACCTGAGATAGAAGAGTATTATAAAGCAACTGGTTGGAAGCTTCATAAGTTTCAATTTTATGATTTGTTTAGGCTAGCTGAAGGGACTTCTAGTTCGTATCCAATATATACTGATACCGAGACGGAATTAGAGTTTGTTAAGTATAGATTGTTAAGATTTATAGTTTTGTTTGTTTTAACAAATATAATAGGGGTATTGTATTTTACTAATATTAAATGGGTAATTAATAGTGGAATACCTGATTTATTAGCCATGTTAATAGGTGGATTAATAGGTGGTATATTTGGTTACTGTATAGGAGGACTTGGAATGTTTGTGTCGAAATATTTCAAGTTGAAAAAAGAAATAAAAAATAATGATGAATAAAAAAGGGATATAACTTTTAAAAAGTTAGGAAATGAGGTAAGGGCTATGATTTTAGAATTTAAAAATGTAGAGAAAAGCTTTGGGAATAAGAAGGTTCTTAAAGGTGTTAGCTTCACAGCGAAAAGTGGGGTAGCTAACGGATATTTAGGACGAAATGGTAGTGGTAAAACTACAAGTTTTAGAATTTTGTTAGATATATTTAAACCTGACAAAGGGGAGATTTTACTAGATGGGAAACCTTTAGATCACAATAAGGTAAAAATTGGGTATCTACCAGAAGAACGCGGAATGTACGATGGAGTTGGATTAGTAGATCAGCTTACGTACTTCGGAATGCTAAAAGGTATGAAGAAGAAAGCAGCACAAACAGAAGCGAAAAAATGGTTAGAGTACTTCGAATTAGAAGATAACAAACAAGCATTAAAAACATTATCTAAAGGTAATGCACAAAAAATTCAAATTATTCAAAGTGTTATGAATGATCCGGATATTCTTGTTTTTGACGAACCATTCAGTGGACTTGATCCGGTGAACGTATCAAAGTTAAAAGAAATAATTACAGACTTTATCAAAAAAGATAAACTAGTTATTTTCTCATCTCACCAAATGCCAGTTGTAGAAACTTTTTGTGAAGACATTAATATACTAGAAAAAGGGGAAATTACTTTAAGTGGAAATCTAGATTATATTAAAAAACAACTTGGGCATGGAAAAATGATTTTGAGTGTTAGTAATTTAGAAAAAGAAGAATTGCTTGCTAATCTAAGATCTATACCATTAGGTATCGAATACTCATTAGTACCAGAGGGAGTGCTTCTTGATTTTAAAGAAGAGGGATCTAAAAAAGAACTATTAGCAAAACTTGCAGGAAGTAGCTTTAATATAGAAGAATTTAAACTTTATAAACCATCGTTAGAAGATATATTCAAAGAACAGGTAGGTAAGTAGTTATGAAGAATTTTAGTACAGTATTTAATTTCGAGTTAAAACAATTTTTCGCAAAGAAAGCGACAAAAGTTATTATGGCAATATACTTCGTTATCGCTATAGGTATAACATTTGTACCATCGATTGCGAACAGTAATCTTTTCAAAGGTGATAGCAATGATAATTTCAATCGTAGTGCTTATGTTGTAAAAGATGTAAGTATAAAATTAGACGATTTGAAAGAAGCTAAAAAATACGACAATAAAGAAGCTTTAGAAAAAGATATTAAAGATAATAAACTTGATGAAGGTATCGTCTTAACAAAAGATAGTTATGAGTATTTATCTAAACAATCTATCTTTAGTAAAGGTGGTAGTGAATTCAAAGAAGCTTTTGGAAAAAATGTAGAAAAATTAGTCTATAAACAAAACGGTTTAGATTATGATAAAGTAAACAATGTGAAATCACATCTTCCTCAACCTGTACCTGTAAATGTAAGTGGAGATTCTGATGCTCAAACTCAAGCGGTGAATGTAGTAGTAGTTTATGTTCTTACATTTATCGTCTATATGACAGTAATTCAATTCGGTAGTGTTGTTGCGACAAACGTTGTTAAAGAAAAAAGCAATAGAGCGATGGAACTGTTAGTAGTTACTGTAAGTCCAAGAACACTTATCGTAGGGAAAGTACTAGCTTTATCAGTTGCGGTACTTATTCAAATGGGGTTAATAATTGGTGGATTATTCGCAGGTCTAAAAATTAATGGTTCTAAATATAGTGATAATATTAAACATATTTTACAAAATGTAGACTTAAAAGTTCTTGGTGTGGGATTAGCGTTCGCCTTAACTGGATTTGTGATGTTTATGTTTATGTACGCTGCATTCGCTTCACTAGTTAGTAAGATTGAAGATGTCAATGGAGCGATAACTGTGCCGATGTTACTGTTTATGGGAGCATTCTTCGTAAACTACTATATTATGGGTTCAACAGGAGATACTAAACTTGCAGAGATTTTATCATATGTTCCATTCACATCATACTTTGTAATGTTTACACGTTATGCGATAAGTCATGTTTCTATACATGATTTAGCAGTATCTTATGGTATTCTAGTCGCAAGTACATTAATAGTAGCCCTTCTTAGTGTTAGAGTATATAGACTAGCAACATTAAGATATGGTCAAAAATTAAACTTCTTCAAATTATTATTTGGTAAATAGGAGAATATACTGAAGAAAAGATTCAAATGTTGAGTCTTTTCTTTTTTCTTTTTACCTAATAAAAAGGTATAATATAAAAATAGAAAATTATAAAATAAGGAGGTTACTCTTATGAGTGAGTTGAAAAGAACGATAGGTTTTATGCCTGCCTTTATGACGGTTATAGGCTCGGTAATAGGAGCAGGTGTGTTTTTTAAAGCAGCTGTTATTTATAAGACTACAGGGACGATGAGTCTAGGGTTACTAGCGTGGATCCTTGCTGGTATTATTACGATTTGTGCAGGTCTTACAGTTGCGGAACTTGCAGCGTCTATTCCTGAAGTTGGAGGGATGGTCGTTTGGATAGAAAGAACTTATGGGAAAACTGCTGCGTTCTTATTAGGATGGGCGCAGTCGGTAATTTATTTCCCTGCGATGATTGCAGCACTTGCGGTTATTTTCTCTACACAAGTTTTAAACTTATTAAATTTAGATAAAGCATGGCATTTACCTATAGCTTTTGCAGCAGCTGCATCATTAATGTTTTTAAACTTTTTAGGTGGGAAAATTGGAGGGGTAATTCAGACAGTAGCTACTATTTGTAAATTAATACCGTTAATAGTAATTATTGCATTTGGATTATTCCAAAGCGATTCACAGCCGCTACAATTATTCCCTGTAGAAGCGGGGAAAGATATTTCATTTGCTAGTGGATTAGGTGGGGCTTTACTTGCTGCGATGTTCGCATATGAAGGATGGACTAACGTAGGAAGTATGGCAGGAGAGATGAAAAATCCTAAAAAAGATTTACCAAGAGCAATCTTCTTAGGTTTAGCTGTTGTTATGGCGGTCTATGTACTAATAAATGTAGCTTATCTTATGACTTTACCTTTAGATCATGTTGCAGGTAATCAAACTGTGGCTAGTGAAGTAGCTGCGAAGTTATTTGGTGGTATTGGTGGTAAGATTATCACTATTGGAATATTAATCAGTGTATATGGAGCGATTAACGGATTCTCAATGGCTGGGATTCGAGTACCTTATGCAATGGCGAAAAGTGAACAGATTCCATTTAAAAATGTATGGACGAAGTTAAACAAAGGTGCTGTGCCGGTGAATGCAGGATTATTACTTTTAGTAATAGCATTTTTAATGATGCTGACTGGTAGTTTTGATATGTTAACTGATTTATTAGTATTCGTAATGTGGTTCTTCTACACTGCAACATTCCTTGCGGTAATTATACTACGTAAAAAAGAACCAAAATTAGAAAGACCATATAGAGTACCTTTATACCCAATAGTTCCTATAATAGCTATTCTTGGTGGGGTGTATACTTTAGTAAGTACTTTAATCTCACAAACATCATTAGCTATGGGAGGAATAGCCCTAACATTAATAGGATTATTATTCTATACAGAATTACATAAGAAATTCAAAAAATAATAAAAAAAACATCGCATATTAGAGAACCTAGTATGCGATGTTTTGGAGTTATTTGTTTCTATTTTATGAATTTATTTTTTCAGAATATGTTTAATTTACGAATGAAATTTACTATTATTAACAAGTTGAAAACATTGATATAGCAACTCTCATAAATAGTTGATTATATATATTTAATTTGATATAATCAAAATCGGAGAGAGAAGTTAGGGAGCATTATAGTTTCCGATGAAGATGGTGGCTACTTCAATTTGAAAGGGGATGGTGCTATGTCCGCATACACTAAAATCTTGAAGAAAGGAGTAGCAAGTTGTCACCTTACGAAATAGTACAAACTATTATTGGTATAAATCTATTGATTGCAACAATAGTTGGAGTGTGCTTAACAGCGTTCAAAAATGACAATAAAAAATAACCATCTTTAACTTTAGCCGGTTAGATGGTTATTATTATAACTAACTAATTGAGCCACCGTCTTTAAAACGGCTCTCTCTTTTATGATTTTATTCTAACATAAATATCTAATAAGTTCAATGAATAAATAAGGTCATAGTTAAATTTATTGAAATTTGCTGAAATTAGTAATACTACTAAAGTAAATAATATAACATCGCATATTAGAGAACCTAGTATGCGATGTTTTGTTGTTATTTATTTCTATTTTCTAAGTAGTCTGCAATTGCGGCTACGTCTTTGTCTCCACGTCCAGATACGTTAACGATAATTATTTTATCTTTATCTAGTTTTGGAGCACGTTTGATTACTTCTGCAAGTGCGTGTGAACTTTCGATCGCTGGGATAATTCCTTCTGTTCTAGTTAATAGAAGTAAGGCATCGACAGCTTCATCGTCAGTTGCACTTACGTATTCAGCACGTTTTGCATCTTTTAGGAATGAGTGTTCAGGTCCGATACCTGGGTAGTCTAATCCTGGAGAGATTGAGTAAACAGGTTTTACTGAACCATCTTCGTTGAATAGTGCGTAAGTTTTCATACCATCAACAACTCCAACAGTTCCTAAAGTAAGTGTTGCTGCATGACGATCTGTATCAAGACCACGACCAGCAGCTTCAACTCCTAGTAATGCTACTTCTTCGTGAGGGATGAACTCAGCAAAAGCTCCGATTGCGTTAGATCCACCACCTACACAAGCTACTACTAAGTCAGGTAGACGTCCTTCTTTTTCTAGGATTTGACGTTTTGCTTCTTTACTGATAACTTTTTGGAAGTCTTTTACGATAGTTGGGTATGGGTGAGGTCCAACTGCTGATCCTAGTACGTAGAAAGTATCGTCGATATTTTCAATCCATGCTTTGAATGCAGCGTCAACAGCTTCTTTAAGAGTTTTTTCTCCTTCTTGAGCTGCGTGAACTTTTGCCCCTAGCATTTCCATTCTAAATACGTTTAGTCTTTGTCTTTCTACATCAAGAGCTCCCATGTAGATTTCACATTCCATACCGAATTTCGCAGCGGCAGCGGCAGTAGCTACACCGTGTTGACCTGCTCCTGTTTCAGCGATAACTTTCTTTTTACCCATACGTTTTGCAAGTAAAATTTGTCCGATAACGTTGTTAAGTTTGTGTGCCCCAAGGTGGTTTAAATCTTCACGTTTAAGGTAAATTTTTGCTCCACCAAGGTGGTTTGTTAAACTCTCAGCGTAGTATAGTGGAGTTTCACGTCCTGAGTAATCTTTTAAGTAGTGAGCGTATTCTGCTAAAAACTCTTCATCATCTTTATATTTGTCATAAGCTGCTTCTAGTTCATCTAGAGCTTTTTGTACAACTTCAGGTACGAAGCTTCCTCCAAATTCTCCAAAGTATCCTTTTAAGTTGTTTAAGTTATTTTCTAAGTTTGTCATAATTGTTTATTTCCTTTCGAATTGCCTATAAGATTTATTTAAATTTTTTATTTTACCCCAAAAAGAAAAGACCGTATAGAATTCTATACGGCCCTTTTGCGAAATTTAAAACGATTTTTCTACAGCCGACATAGACACTTTTTAGAGTACACTAAAGTTGTGTCTACGTCATAAAAACATACACACAACATTATCTACGCCAGTTTTGCCAAGATTTTAAAGTTGTTGTTTGTTTCATTTGTAGTTCCTCCTTTTCGTTTTTGTTGTTTTTATTATACACATGATTATCAGGAAAATCAATAATTATTTTAAAAATTTTCTGAAAATTATTAGAAAATCTTCTTGGGATAATGATAATTCTATAATAGGGTGTAGTATCTTGAATGAAATCTATATTATTGTAACAGATGTTTCAGTAAGTGTAATACAATATATATTTCAAAAAGATTTGTCTAAGAAATAGCGTTTTTATTATTTTTTTTATTAAAACAGCGATATTGTAATTTTTAAAACAGATTAAATAAGTTAAATTTATTACTATTTTAATGGTATATTTATTGATATTTCTTATTATTTATTATAAAATATCGATAGTGATAATTATTATCACAAAATAAAGAAAAGAGGTATGAATAAATGAGTAAAATTGTAGTAGTCGGAGCAAACCATGCAGGGACAGCATGTGTTAATAAAATTTTAGCAACATATGGTGATAAAAATGAAGTGGTAGTTTTTGACCAAAACTCAAATATTTCATTTTTAGGATGTGGAATGGCTTTATGGATTGGAAAGCAAATTTCAGGTCCAGAAGGATTGTTTTATGCTAGTAAAGAGTCTTTAGAAGAAGCAGGAGCCAAAGTATATATGAATTCTCCTGTTGAGTCTGTTGACTATGATAAAAAAGAAGTACACGTACTATTAGATGGAAAAACAAAACACGTTGAAGGTTATGATAAACTAATATTTGCGACTGGATCGACACCTATCTTACCTCCAATTAAAGGAGCAGAAATTGTGCCAGGGAACAGAGAGTTTAAAGCTACATTAGAGAATTTACAATTTGTTAAGTTATACCAAAACTCTGAAGAGGTAATTAATAAACTTAATGCTAATCCAGATATTAAACGTGTAGCAGTGGTAGGTGCAGGATATATTGGTGTAGAACTTGCAGAAGCATTTGAACGTTTAGGAAAAGAAGTAACTGTAGTAGATATAGTAGATACATGTCTTGCTGGATATTATGACCCTGAATTTTCTAATTTAATGAAGAAAAATCTAGAAGATCATGGTATTAAATTAGCGTTTGGACAAAAAGTAGAAGCTATTGAAGGTGATGGAAAAGTTGAAAGATTAATTACTGATAAGGAAACATTTGATGTAGATATGGTTGTATTAGCTGTAGGTTTCCGTCCAAATACTGCATTAGGTGATGGCAAAATTGAATTATTCCGTAATGGAGCATTCTTAGTTAATAAAAAACAAGAAACAAGCATAAAAGACGTATATGCTATTGGAGATTGTGCAACTGTATATGACAATGCAGTTGGTGATACAAACTACATTGCCTTAGCATCTAACGCAGTTCGTACTGGATTAGTTGCAGCTCTAAATGCTGGAGGTGATGGAGATGTAGTCGAATCAGCAGGTGTTCAAGGTTCGAATGGTATTTGTATCTATGACCTGAAAATGGTATCTACTGGTTTAACATTAGAAAAAGCAAAACGATTTGGTTATAATGCAGCTGTGACAGAATATACAGACTTACAAAAACCAGAATTTATAGAACATGATAACCATGAAGTAAAAATCAAAATAGTATATGATAAAGATAGTCGTGTAATTTTAGGGGCCCAAATTGCATCTAAAGAAGATATTTCAATGGGAATTCATTTATTCTCATTAGCCATCCAGGAGAAAGTAACTATTGAAAAACTTGCTCTTACAGATATTTTCTTCTTACCGCATTTTAACAAGCCGTATAACTATATAACTATGGCTGCTTTATCAGCAAAAGAATAGTAGATAAAAATTTTTAAAAAATAGTACCGTCTTAGAATTCTAAATTATAAAAAATTTATATAGGAATTCATAGATGTTGTGGTTTGTTGATATTTAAATTCGTTTTATAAAAACTGTATAGATATTTAATAAACTTTGAAGGGAGTAACTCGATAAAATCGATTTCTTTGAAATCGTAATTTTCGAGTTACTCCCATTTTTTTGATAGTAGGGATGATTTTCTCCATGAACTAGAGTCTTTATAGAAAAAAATATATATAGTAATTATAGAAAGTAAACTTTATATATGCTAAAGTATTTTTATCTTAAAAATTTTTTAAAAAAGTGATATAATGTAGCAGTACATAGTTAGATATGGAGGTGCAACTTGAAATTATCGGTATTAGCCAGCAGTAGTAGTGGAAATAGTATCTATATAGAGCATAATAATTTTAAATGTTTAGTAGATGCAGGACTGACTGGGAAAAAAGTAGTAGAGAACTTGGCGCAAATAGAGCGTGATATTAAAGATATCAATGCAATTTTTGTAACACATGAACATATTGACCATATAAAAGGAGTAGGAGTACTCGCAAGGAAGTATAATATTCCAGTTTATGCTAATAAACTTACTTGGCAAAACATGACTAAATGTGGTGAAATCAGCTCAGATCTTAAGTTTCATTTTGAAAAAGAAGAAAGCAAGATCTTTGATGATGTAGTTGTTAATAGTTTTGGAGTTAGTCATGATGCGATTAATCCACAGTTTTATACATTTGAATGTGAAGGAAAAAGGGTGAGTATTCTTACAGATACGGGTTATGTATCTGATAAGATGATAGATTATGTGAAAGATTCACATACTATTGTCTATGAGAGCAATCATGAAGAGAATGTTCTGCTTAGTGGGCCTTATCCATGGACGACTAAACAGCGTATATTATCAGACATGGGTCACTTATCAAATACAGATTCTGCTAATTATTTAACAAAAATAGTAGGAGATAGCACAAAAAATGTCTTTTTAGCCCACTTAAGTGAGCAAAATAATACGAAAGAACTTGCTCGTATGGCAGCTGACATGACTCTTAAAAATAAGGATATAGATTGTGTTCTAGAAGCTGATAAAACTATTGATTGTAATGATAAAATAATTATTATGGATACTGATCCAGTAGTTCCGACTAAGATAATAGAAATATAAAAATTAGTAAAAAAGCGACTTGATAAAATATTTTTTAGAAAATAAGATTTTGAGTCGTTTTTTTCGATATATTCAGAGGAAATTTTAGTAGTTTTATAGAGTGTTTTGATAAATATTCAGAAAATTCTAGATTTTTCTCTCTGAATTTTACTTTTTTATTGCTTTTTTTCTAAAAATTTTATAATATAGTATTATGCTGTTTTTATTTAAGGTTATGATTTATAAAAAAATCTGATTAGAAATAAAACAATATTAATTGAAAATGCAAAAGGAAATAAAGTTTAAATTTGTATTTATTATTGAAGTAAGTTATTTTTTGGAAGGAGATAGGTAAATGGAGAAACTATTAGAGATTAAAAATCTAGAAACAGCTTTTAGAATTAAAGACGATTACTTTAATGCTGTTGATAAAGTTAGTTTAGACCTATATAAAAACGAAGTATTAGCTATCGTTGGGGAGAGTGGTTGTGGTAAGTCGACATTAGCGACTACTATTATGCGTCTTCATAATGAAAATCTTACTAAGTCAACTGGAGAAATTATTTTTAATGGGAAAAATATTCTTGACTTAACAGAAGATGAGATGAATAAAATTAGAACAAAAGATATTGGAATGATTTTCCAAGATCCACTTTCTTCGTTAAACCCATTACACAGAATTGGAAAACAAATAGAAGAAGCCTTAATTTATCACACAGAATTAAGTGCAGAAGAAAGACAAAAGAGAGTTATCGAGTTATTAACACAAGTTGGTATCCCTAATCCTGAGCGTTGTGCAAAACAGTATCCACATGAGTTATCAGGAGGTATGCGTCAACGTGTTATGATAGCTATGGCGATGAGTTGTAAACCAAGTGTTCTTATCGCAGACGAACCTACAACAGCTCTAGACGTTACAATTCAAGCGCAAATATTAGACCTTATTAAAGGACTTCAAGCAGAGATGCATGCAGGAATTATCTTAATTACTCATGACCTTGGTGTAGTTGCTGAGATGGCTGATAGAGTAGCTGTACTGTATGCTGGAGAAGTAGTAGAAATTGGAACTGCAGAACAAATCTTCAAAAATCCAAAACACCCGTACACTCGTAGTTTATTACGTAGTATTCCTCAACTTGATGATGAAGATGCTAGTGATGACCTTTACGTTATTCAAGGGATGGTACCTTCTCTAAAAACATTAGACAGACAAGGGTGTCGTTTTGCTGATCGTATATCTTGGCTAAAAGATGAAGAACACGAACACAATCCAACTTTACATGAAGTAGAAGAAGGACATCATGTACGTTGTACATGCTATAAAAACTTTGAATTTGAAGGGGAGGAGAACAATGCTTAAAGTAGAAAATCTAAAAGTACATTATCCCATTCGCGGTGGATTTTTCAATACAATTAAAGATCATGTCTATGCAGTAGATGGGGTTGATATTGAAATCGAAGCAGGGAAAACTTATGGACTAATCGGTGAAAGTGGTAGTGGAAAAACTACTGTAGGTAAAGTAGTCTTAGGTTTAGAAAAAGCAACTGATGGACAAATTATTTACAAAGACGAAGATGTTACTAAAAAAGCAGCTCGTAAAAAACTAAAATATAATCGTGATGTTCAAATGATTTTCCAAGATGCAATGTCTAGTTTAAATCCTAAAAAACGTATTATAGATATTATTTCAGAACCTATTAGTAATTTTGAAAACTTATCTGAAGAAGATACTAGAAAGCGCGTATTAGAGCTTCTTAATATCGTAGGTATGGGTGAAGAAGCTATGTATAAATATCCATTTGAATTCTCAGGTGGACAACGTCAACGTATTGGTGTTGCACGTGCAATCGCGTGTAATCCACGTTTAATCGTAGCCGATGAGCCGGTATCTGCCCTTGACCTTTCAGTTCAAGCTCAGGTATTAAACTTTATGAAAAAAATCCAAAGAGATTTTAATATAAGTTATTTATTTATCTCTCATGACCTTGGTGTTGTTAAGCACATGTGTGATTATATTTATATCATGTATCGTGGTCGTATCGTAGAACGTGGAACTCGTGAAGATATTTACAATAATCCACAACACATTTATACAAAACGTCTTATTGCGGCTATTCCAAGTACTAACTTAGATAAAGCTAAAGAAGTAAAAGAAGTTAGACAAGCTGTTGAAGAAGAGTATCAAAAACATTATAATGATTATTTCGATAAAGATGGAAGAGTGTATCCACTTAAAAAATTAACAGATACACACTATGTAGCTATGAAAGGAGGAGAAGTATAATGTGGAAAGTAGTTTTAAAACGTTTTTTAGTAATGATACCACAACTATTCATCCTTAGTATACTAGTGTTTGGTCTAGCTAAACTTATGCCTGGGGATCCATTTAGTGGTTTAGCAGAAAATCCAAAAATATCTCAAGAACAAATTGAGGCGATTCGTCAAGCGAGTGGGTTCTATGAACCTTGGTATCAACAATACCTAACTTGGTTAAAAAACTTCATGCATGGTGATTTCGGATTAAGTTATACTACTGGTAAATCAGTAGGGACACTTTTAGGAGAAAGAATTTTCAATACATTCAACCTGTCATTATTTACTGCGGTAATTATGTATGCAATTGCTATCCCTATGGGGATGTATTCAGGTCGTTATAATGGTTCTAAATTCGATAAATTCGTAAACTTTTATAACTTCTTCTTCCTAGCGATTCCATCATTCGTATTATACTTATTCATGATTGCATTATTTGGTTTCGGTTTAGGATGGTTCCCAACAAGTGGATCTGTAGATGTTAACCTTGATCCAGGAACATTCACATACTATATTAATAAACTGCAACACTTAATCTTACCTGGTATCTGTTTAGCGTTATTATCAACAGTATCAACTGTTCAATATTTACGTAATGAAGTTATCGACGCGAAACAAAGTGATTATGTTAAAACAGCACGTGCTAAAGGTGTGCCAGTAAAAAAAGTTTATTCAGGACACATTTTTAGAAACTCTATCTTACCAATCGCAGCATTCTTCGGATTCTCTATTACTGGATTATTCAGTGGTGGTATCTTCGTAGAAACAATCTTTGGTTACCCTGGAATGGGACAATTATTCTATCAAAGTATTCAAGATAGAGACTACAGTGTTGTTACAACATTAATGTTATTCTCAGGATTCTTAACATTGCTTGGTAGTACTTTAAGTGATATTATCATGGCAATTGTTGACCCACGTATTAAATTAGACTAGGAGGAAGTTGAACAATGACAAAAGCAAAAGAAGAAAAAGTTATAACTAAAACTCCTTCTGGGTTTTCAGTTGTGGCTCGTGAATTTAAAAAGGATAAAGGTGCTTTTGCAGCTTTAATCACATTAAGTGCAATTTTAATTTTTGTAGTACTTTTCAATATTTACATTCGTGTGAGTGGAGTATATAGTACTTACTTTGATGTAGATTTATTAAATATTTTCTTAAAACCTGGTGAGGATGGATTCTTATTAGGTACAGACGTAGGTGGTCACTCAGTTTTTGGATGGCTAATGATGGGGATGCTTAACTCAATTCTTATCGCGGTTGCGGTAACAGCATTAACAATTGGGTTTGGTACAGCAGTAGGGTTAGTTATTGCATATTACGGAGGACGTGTTGATAATATTGTGATGCGTTTCGTAGACTTTATGGTAATTATCCCAACTCTTATGGTAATCATCGTATTCGTAAGTATTAAACGTGATTACGGACTTGTACTATTCATTCTGATTTTATCAGCGTTCGCATGGATGGGATCAACTCGTCTAGTACGTAGTAAAGCATTATCAGAATCACGTCGTGATTATGTTCTTGCTTCAAAAACTATGGGAACACCAGATTGGAAAATCATGTTACAAGGAATTTTACCAAATATCAGTTCTATCATTATCGTAGAAGCTACATTATCATTAGCTGCTAATATGGGTATCGAGGTAGGTCTGACATATCTTGGATTCGGTCTTCCAGCAGGAACACCAAGTATAGGTACAATGTTATCTTATGCAAAAGATGCAGACGTTCTTATTAACAAAATGTACATTTGGTTACCAGCAGCCCTTGCAATCTTAATCATCGTTTTATGTATCAACTCTATTGGTGGTGCATTAAGACGTAGTTTAGATGCTAGACAAAGATTATAATTTAGAGGTTGTATACTAAATCCGGGGCATGGAAAAATTCCAGCCCCGGATTTCAATTTTTATATACAAAAAGACAAATATCCAATATAATTAAGGTGTACAAAAATAATTAACTAAGAAAGGATATTTGTCATGTCTAATTTTATCACAAATTTACTATTAATAAAAGACCAAAATATAACTATGGATGATAAACTTGATTTAATTAATGTAGACGGTCAAGATACATTCGTATTTCATGGGACTTTATCATACAATCCAAAGTGTTGTACAAACTGTGGTTGTATAAAAGAAGGAAATAATATAGTTAAAAATGGATTCACAGATCCATTAAAAGTAGCTTTATTAAAGATGTCAGAATGCCCTACATATCTACGATTAAAGAAACAACGCTTTAAATGTAAAGAATGTAATTCTAAGTTTTGTGCTGAAACATCATTTGTACAAAAACACTGCAGTATATCTAAAAATCTTATATTCTACATTATGAAGAATCTTTCTAAGACAATATCATTTAAAGATATAGCTGAATTAAGTAATGTATCAGTATCTACAGTAGTAAGAGTAATGAAATCATGTAGAGAAGCCGTAGAAGTTAAGACTCATTCAACCCTACCAGAACACCTATGTTTTGATGAGATAAAGTCAACTAAAGACAGTAAAAATGGAATGAGCTTCGTATTCTTAGATGCTAAAACACATGATTTTATAGATATTGTAGATGGAAGAACTCAACATATATTAAAACAATACTTTATGAGATATCCAAGGAAAGTAAGAAAGAAAGTAAAAACAATCTGTATAGATATTTATCCTCCTTATATGAATATGATTAGAGAGATGTTCCCTAACGCTAAAATAATTATAGATAGATTCCATATGGTACAAAATATTAATAGAGAATTAAATAAAGCTAGAATAAAACTAATGAACCAATATAAGAATAAAAAAGGCTCTATTTACACTGTTTTAAAGAATTTTTGGAAAGTAATATTAGAAGATAGAGATAAAGTAAATTCAACAAAATCATTCTATTCTAGAAGCTTTAAACGCTATGTAACTAGAAAAGAAGTATTAGATTATATATTAGCTATAGATGATGAATTTACAGCTAGCTATGGGAGAGTGCATGAGATAAGAGAAGCTATTAAGGCTAAAGATTCTGTGGAATTAGAGAAGTATATAGATATGGATACTAGAGGATTATCTAAAGGTGTATCTAAAGCTATAAATACTATGAACAAGCACAAAGAGTATATGCTTAATGCTGTTAAATATAAGTATTCTAATGGTCCATTAGAAGGATTTAATAATAAAATAAAACTACTAAAGAAGGTATCATACGGATACTCTAGCTTTAGTAATTTCAGATTACGCATTTTAATTATGTCTAGATTATTTGTTTCTGAGTACAAAAATAATGTCAAACTTAAAGAAAACAAGAAAAAATCTAAGCAGCAAAATGCTGCCTAGATTTCATTTCCTATTTTTCTCCATGCCCCGAATTTGACAAAGAGCCAATTTAGAAAGTCATGTAGAAAGATTTCTACATGGCTTTTTTATTTTTTCTAATGAATTCTAGATTGGTATTTAGTTTGAAATAAATTATATAAATCTAATGGTATTCGTAATGAGTGTTATCGATAGATAATTAATATTTATATCCATTTCAGCGAAAATTAAAAAAATAGTGTAAAATTTTCTGACAATTACTTGACTACTATAAAATTCTCTGATATAATTGCTAAATATAACATTAAAGAAAGACTGTACAACGTACAGCATGGAGGATAAGATAATGGAAAAGAAAAAAATGTTAAAGGTAGTTAGTTCAGCTATGGCTCTCACAATGTTACTTGCAGGATGTTCAAGCGCAAGTAACAATTCTAAGGGAACAAAGGCAGCTGTAGAGTTTAAGACAGCCGTGGACAATGGTGGAAATGCGCTTAGTGGTCAACAACTTAAAGTTGGTATTGCTTCAGCAGATCCATTAACAGGGATGTTTAACCCAGTGTTTTATTTACAATCTACTGACAATGATGTAATGAAATATACAATGGCAGGAGCTTTCCCAACTGACGATGCAAACCGTTTAAAACAAGATGACAAAGAAGCACCAGTTATGTTCCACGTTGATCGCGATAAAAAAGAAGTTACATTAACTATTCATAAAGATCTTAAATGGAGTAACGGGGAAGACGTAAAAGCGGACGATATCGTTGCAACATATGAACTTATGGGTAATCCTAAGTACACTGAAAACGTTCGTTACAGTGATGAGTACGAAGTAATCGAAGGTATGAAGGACTATCACGAAGGAAAAGCAAAAAATATCTCTGGAGTAGTTAAAAAAGATGATAAAACTGTAGTACTTAAATATACAGAGATTAAACCAGCATTATTATGGGGTAATGGATTTATCGGAGAATTCTTAAACAAGGCTCAAGTAGAAGCTGCATCAAAAGACTTCACTAAATTTGTTGAAGCAGACTTAAACAAAAAACCATTATCTTATGGACCATATTACTTAGATAAAGTAGTAAATGGGGAAAGTGTATTAGCGAAAGCTAACCCTTACTTCTACAAAAAATCTGATGTAAAAATTCCAGAAATCCAATTTAAAGTTGTATCACCAGCTCAAGCAAGTGCTGTTCTTAAAAACGGTGATGTAGACTTAATGGATAGTTTGACTACAGGTATCTGGGACGGAACTAAAGATGCTAAGAACGGAACAATCTTAGGAGAATCTGACTACTATGTATCATATGTTGGATTCAAACTAGGTAAATTCAACAAAGAAAAAGGTGAAGTAGAAGTAGATCCAAACGCAAAAGCTGCAGATAAACGAGTGCGTCAAGCATTTGGATATGCGGTAGATTGGGATCAAATCAACGAAAAAATCTATAAAGGATTACGTTTCACACCAACTGGTTCTGGATTCTATCCACCAATCGTTAAAATGTTCCACAACAAAGATGGTGAGAAATATACTAAGAACGTAGAAAAAGCTAAAAAACTACTTGATGAAGCAGGTCTTAAAGATACTGATGGAGACGGATTAAGAGAAGATAAAAACGGTAAAAAACTTACATTCAACTTCGCTATCCGTAACACAGGTCAAGACTTCGACCAAACATTAGCAGATACATTCGTTAAATCTTGGAAAGAAGTAGGATTAGATGTTAAACTTGTAGATGGTAAACTTATGGCACCTAAAGATTGGTCTCAACGTGTGCAAGCAGATGATCCAGGAATCGACATCTTCCAAGGGGCTTGGGGATTAGGAAGTGATCCAAACCCAGGTGGATTAGTAAGTAAAACAACACCACTTAATTTACAACGTTACACAACAGAAGAATTAGAAAAATCATTAACTGCAATGGGAAGTAGCGATATGTTTGATGATGCTAAACTTAAAGAAGCATATCAAAAATTTGATAAACAATTCAGAGAAGAAGCTGCTTGGTTACCATTCAGTTGGCAACAATCTATGACATGGGTTAACAAACGTGTTAAAACACTTGACTTAGCGAAACTAAAAACTGGTGAACAAAAAGTTTACGGTTTAGAGTTAACTGCTGATGCACCAGCAAAAAATTAATTTAGTTTAGGATTGAGATTTAGCTAAGGGCACTTAGTTGAATTTCCCCCTAATAAACTTATATTTCATTTTATTTTCAATTAATTTTTGAGAGGGATGAAAAATTAGAATTTCAATAGAGGTTTCTAATTTAAGCCCTCTCATCTTTGAAAATATGAATATACTGTTTATATTATAGAAATATTAATAAAAAAAATAGATATAACTTTTAAATGAAAAATTAATTAACAAGGGTTGACTTGAAATTACGATTTTTGAGTTATTCCCATATTCTTAATAAAAATATGTAGAGCTACAAATTTACATAGATTTAAGGCGAAGTATCATGCTTTAATGTAGCAAAGATACCTCGCCTTAAATTTTGTCTTTATTAATTATTAATAAACTAGAGTTATATTGGAGGAAAAAATGAAGAAAAATAAATTTTTAAAAGTATTCAGTTCAGCAATGGCACTATCAATTATTTTAGCAGGATGTTCAACGTCGTCAAAATCATCAAAAGATGGAAAACCATCAGTAGAATTTAAAACATCAGTTGATAACGGTGGTAGTGCGGTAAGTGATTCTATATTGAAAGTTGGTATCCTTAGTGCCGATCCATTAACAGGGATGTTTAATCCAGTATTCCACCTGCAAGCAACAGATAATGCAGTAATGGAAGATACTATGGCACACACATTTGCTTTTGATCATTCATACAAATTAAAAGAAGATGATGAAGATGCACCGGTTAAGTTTCATCTAGATAAGGATAAAAAACAAGTAACACTTACTATACGTAAAGATTTAAAATGGAGTAACAATCAAGACGTAGTAGCGGATGATATTATCGCAACATACGAACTTATGGGTAACTCTAAGTATAAAGATAATATCCGTTATAAGAGTGAATTTGAAACAATAGAAGGTATGAAAGCCTACCATGAAGGTAAAGCTGAAAAAATCTCAGGTCTTACTAAAAAAGATGATAAAACAGTAGTAATTCAATACAAAGATGTAAAACCAGCTCTTCTATGGGGAAGTGGATTCATAACAACATTCCTTAACAAAGATCAAGTAGCTGCTGCATCAAAAGACTTTAGTAAATTTGTAGAAGCAGAATTAAATACAAAACCATTATCTTATGGTCCATACTATTTAGATAAAGTAGTAAATGGAGAAAGCGTACTTGCTAAGCAAAATCCATACTACTATAAAAAAGACGATGTAAAAGTAAAAGAAATCCAATATAAAGTAGTTGCGCCAGCTCAAGCAAGTTCTATAATTAAAAATGGTGAAATTGACTACATGTCACAAGTAACTCCGAATGTATGGAGCGCGGTAAAAGACTATTCAAACGGAACATTATTAGGACAGCCAGATTTCTATATTTCATATGTAGGATTTAAACTAGGTACATGGGACAAAGAGAAAAATGAAGTGAAAGTAAATCCAAATGCAAAAGCAGCGGATAAACGAGTACGTCAAGCATTCGGATATGCGGTAGATTGGGATCAATTAAATGAAAAAATTTACAAAGGACTACGATTCACACCTACAAACTCAGGTATTTACCCACCACGTTCAGAAGATTACTATGATAAAGATGGATTCAAGTATAAAAAAGATGTAGAAAAAGCGAAAAAACTTCTTGATGAAGCAGGACTTAAAGATGTTGATGGAGATGGATTAAGAGAAGATAAAGATGGTAAGAAATTAACATTTAACTTCGCAATCCGTAACACAGGTCAAGACTATGATCAAACTCTTGCTGATGCATTTATTAAATCATGGAAAGAAGTAGGTTTAGATGTAAAATTAGCTGATGGAAAACTAATGTCATCAAAAGACTGGACACAACGTGTAACAAGTGACGATCCATCTATCGATTTATTCCAAGGAGCATGGAGCTTAGGTACTAACCCTAACCCAGCACGTCTATTAAGCGATAAAGCTAAAGTTAACTATCAAAGATATATGAGTGATGTGCTTAAAAAAGACTTAGAAACAATCAATTCTAAAGAAATGTTAGATGATGCTAAGCGAAAAGAAGCATATAAAAAGTTCGATAAAGACTTTGCAGAAGAAGCGGCTTGGCTACCATTTAGCTGGAGTACAGATATTACATGGGTAAATAAACGTATCAAAAACTTCGATGTTAAAAAATACGCTTATGGTGAACAAAAACTATATGCATTAGAGCTTACTAATAAAGATAGTGCCAAAGGATAATCTAAAAATTTTATATTAAGTTTTAAAGAGGATTGGGAGTGACTCGAAAATCGTGATTTTTGAGAAAACGATTTTATCGAGTCACCTCCAGTCCCTTTTTTTGTATAAGAATAAATATATCGATTTAACAAAACTAAAATGAAAAGAATAGTAGGTTTTTGATATGAGATGTCACTGTTATGTAAGTAAAATAAGAAATATATATATTTGTAAAGTAATAAAGTATAATTTAGTTAACTAATATTAAATTTATATTTTTAAAATATCGAACAGAAATTTAAAAAGAGAATTTTGTTATTTTTATATTATTTTCTGAAAATTTACTTGACTTATCGTTAAAATGATGTTAGAATTATTTCATAAATAATTGAAAATAAGTTTTTATATATTATGGAGGAAATAAAATGAAAAAGAATAAGTTTCTAAAAGTATTTAGTTCAGCGATGGCTCTTTCAGTAATTTTAGCTGGATGTTCAACATCAAGTAATTCTGGAAGCAAAAACGCTCCTAAAGCAAAAGTAGAATTTAAAACAAGCTTTGATAATGGAGGATCAGCTGTAGATGGTGCTACATTAAAATATGGTATCTTATCAGCTCAACCATTAACAGGTCTTTGGAACCCAGTATTCTCTGATAAAGCAGAAGATCAATACGTAAACCAAGCTGTAATGGGTGGGACATTCCCTACTGATGAAGAAGGACGTGTTGTACAAGATGATGCTGATGCAGCAGTTAAATTCCACTTAGATCGTGATAAAAAAGAAGTTACATTAACTATCCACGATGGAGCTAAATGGAGCAACGGTGAAGCATTCACATCAAAAGATATCGTAGCTACATACGAACTTATGGGTAACCCTAAATTCACTACAAACACTCGTTATAATGATGCATACGAATTTATTGAAGGAATGAAAGAATTCCACGAAGGTAAAGCGAAAAATATCTCTGGTATCCAAGTTAAAGATGACAAAACAGTAGTACTTAAGTACACTGATGTTCGTCCATCATTACTATGGGGTGAAGGTTTAGTTACTGACTTCTTAAACGCGAAACAAGTTGAAGAAGCTTCTAAAGACTTCGCTAAATTTGCTGAAGCAGACTTAAACAAAAAACCATTATCATATGGTCCTTACTACATCACTAAAGTAGTAAACGGAGAAAGTGTTCTTGCAGAACAAAACCCTCACTACTACAACAAAGATAAAATGAAACTTAAAAAAATCGAGTTCAAAACAGTAGCTCCAGCTCAAGCTAGCCAAGTAATCAAAAATGGAGAAGTTGACTATATCGATAGCGTTACTCCAAGTGTTTACGAAGGAGCAAAAGACATCAAAAACGGAACATTCTTAGGTGATACTTCTCGTTACATGTCATATGTTGGATTCAAACTAGGTAAATTCGACAAAGCTAAGGGTGAAAACGTAGTTGATCCTAACTCTAAATTAGCTGACAAAAACTTACGTCAAGCATTCTTATATGCAGTTGACCGTGACCAAATCAATGAAAAAATCTTCAAAGGATTACGTTTCACTCCAACTGGATCTGGTATGTACCCAGCAGCTGTAGGTAAATTAGTAAACGAAAACGCAACTGCAGCTAAAAAAGATGTAGAAAAAGCTAAAAAATTATTAGACGATGCAGGATACAAAGATAAAGATGGTGACGGACTACGTGAAGATAAAAACGGAAACAAACTTTCATTCAACTTCGCAATCCGTAACACAGGTGCTGAATATGACCAAGCATTAGCAGACGTATTCGTTAAATCTTGGAAAGAAGTAGGATTAGATGTTAAATTAGTAGATGGAAAACTTATGTCTCCAAAAGACTTTGCACAACGTGTACAAGCAGATGATCCATCAATCGATATCTTCCAAGGTGCATGGCAATATGGAACAAACCCTAACCGTCAAGAGTTACTAGGTAAAAAAGCTCCATTAAACTTATACCGTTACACTACTGAAGCATTCGAAAACAGCTTCAAAGCTCAAGGATCAGCAGATATGTTTGACGATGCTAAATTAAAAGCAGCTTACAACAAATTTGACACAGAAGTAGCTGAAGAATTACCATTCTTCCCATTAAGCTGGGATACAAGTATCTCATTCTTCAACAAACGTGTTAAATCATATGATTTAGCTAAAGCTAAGAAAAATCAATTCAAACTTTATGACATTGAGTTAACAGCTAACGAAGGTGCTAAATAATAGAATTTAAAATGCGACATAGATAACTTAGGTTGTCTATGTCGTCAGATTGTTGACAAAACGACCAAAATATCAATGAACATATTGATGTTTTGGTCGTTTTTCAAAAAAAATAAGCCTTATGACTAAAGCATCAGTAGTATTAAGAGATGATTATACCTCTCTTAGTGCTATTGTTTTCATATTTTGAACGCAACAAGACAACCAAGCGTACGACTGTACTTTGGCTTTACCTCTATATTGTGCATATCTGTATCCATGATTTTGTTTTGAATCTGCAAAGCTACGTTCTATTGTTTCTTTTCTTCTCTTATACAATAGTTTTCCTTCTTTTGATATACGTCTTAATCTAGCTTCATCATAATAATCCGCATTTATATGGCGTCTTACTATTTTCTTCTCGTTTTTATCATCACTTTTATATTGTTTATATCCAGTTCTATCTATATTTCTGTATCTAAATATTTCTCCTGTTCGTTTATCCACATATATATCTTTTTCTGGTAAATATTTGAAATATTTTTTATCTTTTGATTTTGAGAATCTTCTATATCCTATTACTGAAAATATATTTTTTTTATCTAACTGTTTTAGTATGTCTAGAGAATAATATCCGCTATCTAACGCAACTTTTCCTGGTGTTAATCCGAAATTTTTTTCTATCTGATTTAATCTATCTATATATGGACCACTATCATGAACGTTTCCTGGAGTTATGTGACAATCCATGATTATATTATTTTTCCCATCTACTGTTCTATGGTCTAAATACATAAAACCTTCTTCTTTATGATCTCTGTGATAATAACCGCTATCCGGATCAGTTGTGTTAACTCGTTGTCTTTTTAGTTCTTCTTTTTCTTTATATTCAAAAGGCTTTTTTCCTATTTTTTCTCTCTCTTCGTTTATTTCTTTTTCTAAATCTAATTTTCTTTTTTTTATTTTTGTAGTTACTTCAACTTTGAATTTCTTTTTATTTGCGTTAGCTTTTATATGTGTTGAATCAGTAAAAAACTCAGTGCCTCCAACTAATTTTTTATCAATTGCTTGGTTCACTATATTTATAAATATTTGTTCGAATACATCAGTTCCTTGGAAACGTCGAATATAGTTTTGTGAAAATGTAGAGTAGTGTGGAACTGGTTTAGAAAATGGTATCCCTAAAAACCATCTAAATGCAGCATCTGTTTCTATTCTTTTTATTGTTTCTCTCATTGATTTTATTCCATAGAAATCTTTTAAAAACACTAATTTGAATAATACTACAGGGTCTAAACAATTTCTACCTGATGTGTGGCTATAGTATTCTTCTGTCAAATCATAAATAAATTTAAAATCAATAGCTTTATCTACTTTTCTTAAAAAATGATCTTTAGGTACTATTTCTGATAATGTCATTAGTATTATTTCATCTTTGATATTTTCTACTTTATTAAACATACTAAAACCTCCTTTGTATACTTATATTATACCATTTTAAGGATTTTATTTCAGTTAAAAAACAGGCTGTTGACCTATTTGTCAACAGCCTGAAAAAGTGTCTGAAAATATATTTTCAGACACTTTTTATATGCTATAACTTTCGTTAATATTATAACAAAGGAGAGCCTGTTAGTATTACTTTTTTTCATTATTAAAAGATATAAGAGAAAATTCAATTTTCATATCATTCTTAGTATCTTTATAATATAGTTCTGCTATATCTAATCCTATTTCATCTCTTGGCATCGGCTCTATTTGGGGCATATTATATAATGCTGTTGCCGGTATAAAATTATAGTATGAATTATACATTTCTTCAAATGCATTTCTATTGTTTATTTTATAATATCCATAGAAGCTTCCTATTAAAACTACTATTGTTATTATAAATATTTTCCATTTTTTACTTAGCTGTTTCATGAAAGCACCTACTTTTCATTATAGTAATCTTGTATGTCATTTTTATTATCTTCTAAACTTTTTATAAAGTTATAGGTTGGATGATGATTTTCTTTTATGTAATTTATATTACTTGGTACTCTTGCTATCCTTTTCCCCTCTACATCTACATATTTTTCACTAAGTTGATTGTAAATTTTATTTTTCATTTTTCAAGATCTATATTTTTTTAAATTCTTCTGCTCGATTGAGGATACCATTTTCAAGATTGTTGTAATATTCATTACTTACATTTATAAAATCAAGGTTTCTTTTTTTCATTATATTTATTATATTGACCGCATCTAAATCAGCCTTATAATCATCATTCCCTATACTTGGCTTAGTATCGGCTACATCTGTTGTATCACCTAACCACCCTGACATGTCATTTGTATTTTCATGTCCTCCACGCAAATCTGCAAGACGTGATTTTCCATACAGATGCGTAGCCATTGTAATATATTGATGAGAAAAGTCTGTTTTACCTTTAAACGCATCTATCTGTTTATTCCACAATTTTTCAAACTCATCCTCTGTTATTTCACGTCCTAATACCGTTTCCATAGTTTTTTTATATTGTGGAAGTAGTTCTTTTTGTATAGTATTATAGTAGCCATAATTTTCATGCTGTATTCTAACTTTATATTTTAAATATACGTATTCGCTTTCGGTTAGTTTGAAATTTATTGTCATTTGTTCCTTTATATCTAGATCTTTATACATTTGACCAGCTGTATTATTCCACATAAACCGTTTCAATAAACCGTTATCCTCATGACCATAACTCAACCCACCAAGTAATCTCGTAAACACATAGTCTTTTCTATCTTTTCTTATTTTAGGATTATTATAAATATTTCTTTTAAGCTTTACAATTATTCTTGCTGCTTTATCGTCAAAACCATATTGAACTTTTAAGGTCTCCTTATAGTCAAGCTCATCTTGGGTATAATCTCTTTCTTGCCATTTACCTTCTATTATATCCGTCCACTCCATCTCTTCTCTACTTGGTATTGAGAACGTTTTTGAAAAAGGACTCCATCTTTTTTCTGCTATTGCCATTCTTTGTTCAACTACATTCTCTAAAGCTTCTATGATTTTCCAAGTGTTATCCCCCCTATTAGAAATTGGGGGGGCATAGTTATTTTTTGACTCGAAAATTAAAAAATACAACGTCAATTTTCTTAACCGTGACCATTCTCTTTGATATGTTAATAGCCCTATTGTAGCATCTTACAACCATTTTGACTACTAAAAACAGGTCTTGTCTGACCGCAGATGACCGGCGATGACCGCATGGCTCCGATCATGCTATCGTCTATCTGCTAGACAAGACCTATGATTTTATATAAAGAGTTGATATTGCAATAATTTAACTTTTATGCTACAATGAGCATATACTAAATTTAGGAGGAGTCAAAATGAAAATACTAAATATTATCGTTGGTGTTTTTTACTTAATCTTCGGATTATTCTTATGGAATCATCCTTTAGATACAATTGCTACATATTCAATTGCATTTGGGATAACACAATTATTAGCTGCCAGTGCACTCTTAATTTATAGCTTATATAAAAAGGTAAAACCTATTCCTTGGGGAAATATATTAGTATCCCTTGCAATTGGACTAAGTATGTTCTTAGTACCATTTGTTTCATTAATAGTTATTTTATGGATATTTATTTTTAGTTTTTTAAGTATGTCAATATTTCACCTTCAAAGCCTACTTAGAAACAGGGACCAAAAATGGTATATGATACAGATAGCTCTAGCAGTTTTAGGTATCATTTATTCTTTTATTATGTTATTAAATCCTATTGTAGGATTTGCAACTATAGCTAAAATATTAGCATTTGGAGTCATAACAAACGGTTTATCATATATTTTTTCGTTAAATAAAAATTAGCATAAAAAGTGTCTGAAAATATATTTTCAGACACTTAGATTGTTGACAAAAATACCGAAATATCAAGCTAGTATTGATGTTATGGTATTTTTTTTCAAAAAAAATAAGCCTTAAGGCAAAAATCCAGTAGTATTTAGTAGTATTAAGAGGGTTTATACCTCTCTTAATGCGATTGTTTTCATATTTTGGACGCAACAAGACAGCCAAGCGTACGACTGTACTTTGGCTTTTCCTCTATATCGTGCATACCTGTATCCGTGATTTTGTTTAGAATCCGCAAAGCTACGTTCTATTGTTTCTTTTCTTCTCTTATACAATAGTTTTCCTTCTTTTGATATACGTCTTAACCTAGCTTCATCATAATAATCCGCATTTATATGGCGTCTTATTATTTTCTTTTCGTTTTTATCATCACTCTTATATTGTTTATATCCATTTCTATCAATGTTTCTGTATCTAAATATTTCTCCTGTTCGTTTATCCACATATATATCTTTTTCTTGTAAGTATTTAAAATATTTGTTATCTTTTGATCTTGAGAATCTTCTATATCCTATTACTGAAAATATATTTTTTTTATCTAACTGTTTTAGTATGTCTAGAGAATAATATCCGCTATCTAACGCAACTTTACCTGGTATTAATCCAAAGGTTTTTTCTATCTGATTTAGTCTATCTATATACGGACCGCTATCATGAGTATTACCTGGAGTTATATGGCAATCTATAATTATATTGTTTTTCCCATCGACAGTTCTATGGTCTAAATACATAAAACCTTCTTCTTTATGGTCTCTGTGATAATATCCACTATCCGGATCGGTAGTGTTAATTTTCTGCTTTTTTACAACTTGTTCCTCTTTGTACTCAAAAGGCTTTTTTCCTTTTTTGTTTCTCTCTTCATTTATTTCTTTTTCTAAATCTAATTTTCTTTTTTTTATTTTTGTAGTTACTTCAACTTTGAATTTCTTTTTATTTGCGTTGGCTTTAATATGTGTTGAATCAGTAAAAAACTCATTACCACCTACTAGTTTCTTTTCTATTGCTTGATTTACTATATTAATAAATATTTGTTCGAACACATCAGTTCCTTGGAAACGTCGAATATAGTTTTGTGAAAATGTAGAGTAGTGTGGAACTGGTTTAGAAAATGGTATCCCTAAAAACCATCTAAATGCAGCATCTGTTTCTATTCTTTTTATTGTTTCTCTCATTGATTTTATTCCATAGAAATCTTTTAAAAACACTAATTTGAATAATACTACAGGGTCTAAACAATTTCTACCTGATGTGTGGCTATAGTATTCTTCTGTCAAATCATAAATAAATTTAAAATCAATTGCTTCGGCTACTTTTCTTAAAAAGTGATTTGTAGGAACTAGTTCTGATAACGTCATTAATATTATTTCATCTTTGATATTTTCTTTTTTATTAAACATACTAAAAACCCCCTCTATATACTTATATTATAACATTTTCAGCACTTTTTCTCATTAAAATAGGCTGCTGACTCATGCAGTTTCTGCATTTGTCAACAGCCTGGCGACATAGATAACTTAGGTTGTCTATGTCGTTTGTTTTTTCTAAATTGAGAGAAAATTCAAAAAACTCTTGATTTTTTATACAATTAGTAGTAAAATAAATACAACAAAAGTACAAAAGATTTTTCATTATAACTAAAATGAAAAACTTAATGATTAGGAGGACTACCATGAGACAAAATTTCAATATTCAATCTTGGCAATGGCGTAGATAATATTGTGTGTATGTTTTAACGACATAGACACAATTTTAGCGTGCTCTAAAAAGTGTCTATGTCGGCAAGGTAGGAAATTTGTAATTATACAATGTACTAAGAATTCGATAGTGCCGCATAGTAAAGTAAACTATGCGGTATTTTTTTCTCTTTTTAGAGTAGGTTAAATATATAAACGTCTTAAAATTAACACTATTATTCAGGAGAAAATTAACTATGAAACAAAGAAAAATATTATCAGTATTCAGTTCTGTATTTGCATTATCAATTCTATTAGCAGGATGTTCTACAGGCTCAAACAGCAATAACCAAACTCAAACTAAAGCAAAAGTAGACTTCAAAGTATCTGCGGATAATGGAGGTAATACAGTTAAGGATGCTACATTTAAATATGGGATTCTAACAAATAGCCCATTTGTTGGATTATTCCATCCAGTACTGCACGCTAACAAGGCTGATGGAGTTATTACAGAAACAGTATTCGGAAAAACTTTCCCAGTAGATGATGCGTTGAAATATAAATTAGATGATAACGATGCACCTGTAAAATTACATATAGATAAAGATAAAAATGAAGCAACCTTAACGATTCACGATGGTGTGAAATGGAATAATGGTGAAGATCTTACATCAAAAGATATAATCGCTAGTTATGAACTACTAGGGAATCCAAAATACACAGAAAATGTAAGGTATAACGGTTCATTTGAGCTTATAGAAGGTATGAAAGATTATCACGAAGGAAAAGCTAAAACAATCTCAGGTATTCAAGCGAAAGATGATAAAACAGTAGTTATCAAATATAGTAAGTTATCACCTTCGATGTTATGGGGAGATGGATTTATCTACGCATTCTCTAATGCAAAACAAATTGCAAAAGTGACTGACTTTGCTAGATTTGGAGAAGCTGAATTAACAAAACGCCCATTATCATACGGTCCTTATGTAATAACAAAAGAAGTACAAGGTGAAAGTGTAGTAGCTGAAGCTAATCCATATTACTATAAAAAGGATGATATAAAAATTCCTAAAGTCGAATTCAAAGCAGTAGCACCAGCACAAGCTAGTCAAATACTTAAAAATGGAGAAATAGACTATCTTACTGATATCAATACAACAGTTTATGAAGGATTAAAAGATGCGAAAAATGGAGAGCTATTAGGACAACCATCTTCATTCATGTCATTTGTAGGATTTAAATTCGGTAAATACGATAAAGAGAAAAAAGAAAATGTACCTTTAGAAAATACTAAGTTTAATAATAAAAATGTAAGACAAGCCTTCTTATACGCAGTTGATCGTGATCAAATTAATGAGAAAATCTATAAAGGACTACGTTTCACACCAACAGGATCAGCTTTATACCCACCAACAGTAGGAAAATTAAGAAATGAAAAAGCGATTGTAGTTAAAAAAGATGTAGAAAAAGCTAAAAAATTATTAGATGAAGCTGGCTATAAAGATGTAGATGGAGACGGGCTAAGAGAAGACAACAAAGGTAATAAACTTGTATTCAACTTTGCCTTCCAAGGTGGAAATAACTACGACCAAGCGTTAGCTGATACATTTATTAAATCATGGAAAGAAGTAGGTCTAGATGTTAAATTACTAGACAATAAATTAATGGGTAAAAAAGAATGGGATCAACGTGTACTAGGAGATGATCCACAAATCGATTTATTCTTAGGTGCGGGTCATCACGGATCAGACCCAAGTCGTCAAGAACTATTTGGACGTAAGTCACAATTCAATTACTTCAGATATACTAGTGACAAAATCGATGAAGCATTCAAAGAGCAAAGGTCAGATGAAATGTTTGATGATAATAAATTAAAACAAGCATACAACAAATTCGATGACCTTATCGCAGATGAATTACCATTCTTTGGATTAAGCTGGGATACAGAAATCACTTATGTCAATAAGAGGGTAAAACACTTTAATGTTGAAGACTTCACAAAAGGACGTTTAAGTATAGAAAATCTAGAATTAACAAAAGAAGCTCCTGAAAAATAATACATAAATGATTGAATATGAAACTTGTTTTGAAAATAATAAATTAGATAAAAACTCATTTAAATAGATTTTTATGGCGTGTATAATTATTAAAATTAATAAATTGAGTTAGTATAATTTAGAGTGATTTAAAGATGGATATTTCTATGAAATTGAGGTCTTTAGGTCACTTTTTATTTATTAATAACTAAATAATTCAAGGATATTTCCAAGGAAATAGTGGTTGAGATAAGTTGTTCCTAAAATACATAATAAAAGGGTGCTAACAGTTGAATTTTTTAAGAATAACGTATAAAATTATAAAAGTATACTGTGTTTATTGCTACAATAATAAATACTTTTAGAATTTTAAATTCATAAAAATTTATAGGAAAGGTGTATTAATGAGAAAATTTATTTCGGAGTTATTATTAATAATTGTTACAATTATTTGGGGTCTGGCTTTTATTTGGCAAAATATAGCAAGTAAAGTTCTAGGACCGTTAACAGTTGTAGGTATAAGATCGATAATTGCAGTAGTCTTTCTTATTGTTATTGCATTGCTAGTGCCGAGTTTGTATAAGAGTCAAGCTCCGAAAGTGTTAGCTGAGGCTATAACAAAAAATAAAAGTTGGGTGCTTGGTGGTATTTGTGGAATTGTACTATTTTTTGCGATGTATATTTCGCAAATCGGTATTGGTATGACAACTGCAGGTAAAGCCGGATTTATTACAGTATTGTATATTTGTATAGTACCATTTATAGGTGTTTTCTTAGGGAATAAACTTAATAAATTCTTTATTATAGGATTGGTTTTATCTGTAATTGGTTTTTATTTCTTATCTGTAAAAGAAGAATTTTCTTTAGAAATGGGAGATATTATAGTCTTAATTAGTGCGGTTCTATTCGGGATTCATATAATAGTTATTGATTATTCAGCAGCTAGAGTTAATTCGATGTTCTTATCTATTGTACAATTAGGAGTAGTATCAATATTAAGTTTATGTTTAGCAGCATTTAAAGAAACAATAGTTTTTGCTGATATAATGAGTGTTATTTGGCCGTTACTTGCGATAGGTGTACTTTCGAGTGGAGTAGGTTATACTTTACAGATTGTAGGTCAAAAAGATGTTCCACCACACACAGCGTCTCTAATATTAAGTTTAGAGTCTGTTGTAGCAGCAATAGGTGGAGTGCTTATCCTTGGGGAACATATTGGGATAAGAGAAGGAATCGGTATGCTTATTGTATTTGTAGGGATTATCGTTTCTCAATTGCCCGATAAGAAGAAAGATAAATAGTATATAACGAAAAGCATTAGGGTGCGACTCGAAAATAGTTTTTTATCGAGTCCCCTTTTTTATGAGGTTAATGATGAAAAAAATATTAAAAATAGTTGTTAGTTTAGTATTAGTAGTGGCTTTAGGTTTTGCAGGATTAGTTGGCTATTTATGGGCGACAGAATATAGTCCTAATGGAGTGGAGAGCCTGCAGGTTACTAAGCAAGGTAACTCAGAAATAGCAAAAGTAGGAACAGAATATAGTGCCCTTAACTGGAATATAGGTTATGCAGGGCTTGATAAAGATGAAGATTTCTTTATGGATGGTGGAAAGATGGTGTTACCTCTTGATAAAGCTCATGTAGAGGAAAATCTAAAAAATATTACAGAAATAGTTAAAAATGAGAAAGCCAATGTTAATTTTATTCAAGAAATTGATGAAGATTCAAAACGTAGTTATAATATAAATCAAGTTAGAGCGTTTGATGAAACTCTTGGTTTAAACAGTATTTTAGCTTATAATTTCAAGGTTAGATATATACCATATCCATTACCACCATTAGGAAAGGTGAAAAGTGGTATATATACTGCGACTGATTTTAAAATAGAAAATGCAAGAAGATTCCAAATGGCAATTCCATTTACTTTCCCTGAAAGACTAGCTAATTTAAAACGTGGATTTTCTGTTATTTATACAAAAGTAGAAAATAGTGATAAACATTTAGTGTTAATCAATGCGCATCTTGATGCTTATGATAAAGGTAATTCTGGTAAAAAAGCTCAGATGAAGCAACTGCTTGAATTTATTGATTATGAGTATAAAAAAGGTAATTATGTATTGGTTGGGGCAGACTTTAATCAGTCGTTAAAAACTTTAACACAAGATGAGATTAACGTTGTTCCAAAAGAATTATGGCGTGCTGAGAATTTAGATAAGAGTTTATTACCAGTAGGATTTAAGTTAGTTTATGATGAAAGTAAAAATTCTGCCAGACTTAACAATAAACCTTATGTGAAAGATAGTGAAGGTACTTATGGCTTTATTATCGATGGGTATATAGCAAGTGATAATATTGAAGTACTTGGAGTAGAGACGCTAAATCAAGAGTATAGATATAGTGATCATAATCCGGTAAAATTAAGATATAAATTAAAATAGAATAAAAGAAGCGGCTCGGAGATTAGGTCAAGGAGCTGCTTTTTTGTTAAGTATTATTCGATAACCTACTGTTTTAATGTAGCTTTAGGAGCCTACAATTCTTTTGCTGTGCAAAAGGACTTTCCGGCTAAAATCAAAGCCTGTGGTCTTTGATTTTCTAAGTAAAACTATAAGTTTTACTGCAGCACTATAAACAGTAGGTGAATTTAATTATATTATATAGTTAAAAGGATCTTTGGAATTATAAAGAACAGATGAATATATAGTTATTTCTTTTTAACAAAGTAAATTCTATCGACACTTGTTCTTTTGATTGTGGTGCGAGACGTCTATAACCAATATTTTTTTAACAATGAAAAATCCCACAAACTTATGTTTGTGGGATAATTTTTTATGCTTTTTGTTCTTCGTCCTTTTTGAAGAATATTCTATTTAATCTATCAACAATTGCTGATAAAGCTCCATCTCCAGAGATGTTACATGCAGTTCCGAAGCTATCTTGAGTAATGTATAATGCGATCATTAGAGATAACATGATTTCGTTGAATCCAAGAACTGATTGTAATAATCCAAGAGCCGCCATAACTCCACCACCTGGGACCCCAGGAGCAGCTACCATTGTTACACCTAGTAATAGGATGAATTTAATCATTACTGCAGCTGATGGGAATGTAGCACCGTGTTGTAACCAGAATACTGCAGACGCACATGTAGTTAATGTAATTGTACTTCCTGATAAGTGGATAGTAGCGAATAATGGAATTGTGAAGTTTGCAATGTTTTTATCAACACCCATTTTTTTAGTACTTCTTAGTGTTACTGGGATAGTAGCAGCTGAAGATTGAGTACCAATCGCTGTCATGTATGCAGGTAAGATGTTAACAAGCATCTTGAATGGGTTTCTAGCGTTAAGTGTTCCAGCAACAAAGTATTGGATAATAATGATTACTACGTGCATAATAATAATTAATACGAATACCATTGCGAAGATTTTTAAGATTTTGAATACTTCACCAGAAGCTGTGATGTTCATGAATACACCTAGGATGTAGAATGGAAGAAGTGGAATAATTACTGAAGCAAGTAATTTTTCAATAATTTCTCCGAAGTCTGCGAATCCTTGTTTAAGTCCTTCTGATTGAGTTGCTGAAATTCCGATTCCTAAGATGAATGAGATAATAAGAGCAGTAGTAACATCAAAAATTGGAGTCATTTTAAACTCGATGAAAGGTTTTAATAATAAATCCTCTGGGTTTTTGAATGATTGTAATGTAGCGTTAGCTAAGATGTTTGGTAATACTGCTTCAGCTGTTAAGAATGCAAATGTTCCTGCAATAATTGTAGAAATATATGCAACTCCTGTTGAAAGTCCAAGTAATTTACCAGCGTTGTTTGAAACTTGGCTAATACCTGGTACGATAAATCCAACGATAATAAGTGGGATTGTGAATCCTAAGAATGAGCTGAAAATTGATGAGAAAGTAACGAAAACTCTAATAATAGACGTCGATAGAGTACTTCCTAAAACTATCCCTAATGTTACAGCGATAATAAGTTTTACTATTAATGGAATTCTTTTATATAAACTCATTGTTCGATCTCCTTTTTTTATTTTATTGTATTTTTTAAAAAGACATGTGTACATTATACAAGAAAACTGTTGCTTTGTAAAGGTATTGAGTTATATTTTTTCAATTATTTGAAAATTTTATATATTTATATAGAAGAAGTTCTAATAAAATAAATAAAAAAAGCTTAAAACCTCAAATGATTATTGAGATTTTAAGCTTTATGCAGTTATTAGATTAATTTGAATACATCATTTAAGTTTTCAGCCATTGTTGGGTGAGTGAAGATTTGATCTCTGATGTAAGTGTAAGGAATTTTGTTATCAATTGCCATTTTAATTAGGTTGATAGTTTCTTCTGAGTTTTTACCGAATAGAGTAGCTCCAAGAATTAAGTTAGTGTCTTTGTCTACAGTTACACGGAATAATCCACGTGGGTCTTGGTTAACAGCTCCTCTAGGCATGTTAGCAACAGGTAATGATGCTACTGCAACGTTAGGGTAAGCTGCCTCAGCTTCTTCTTTGTGTAATCCAACGTGAGATAATGCTGGAGAGATGAATGTTGAGTAAGGTACGTTTTTACGGTCAGCAGTTGTGTATTCTTTGTTACCGTGTAAGTATCCGTTAACTACTCTGAAGTCGTCTAATGATACGTAAGTGAATTGCAATCCACCGTTAACATCACCGACTGCGAATACATTTTCTACAGATGTTTGACAGAATTCGTCTACTACGATTGTTCCGTTTGGACGTAATTCGATGTCAGTGTTTTCTAATCCTAATCCTTCAGTGTTAGCACGGCGTCCAGTTGCGTGTAATACTGCTTCGAATTCTAGTGGACCATATTTTTCTGTATCAACTACAACAAGTTCTCCGTTGTTGCGGATTTCTTTTGTTGCAGTTCCTAATTTGAACTCGATTCCTGCTTCTTCTAAGTATCCTTGAGCAAGTTCAGCGATATCTTTGTCTTCTCTTCCTAAGATTCCAGGAGCGAAGTCGATTACTGTAACTTTAACTCCAAGACGAGCGTAAAGGTTAGCGAATTCTAATCCGATGTTACCTCCACCAATAATTCCTAGAGTTTTAGGAGCTTTTTCTAATTTTTGGAATTCAGTGCTGTCGTAAACATTTTTAGATGTTGTTAATCCTGGAATTGGTAATACATTGTTTTTAGCTCCAGTGTTAATTACTACGATTTCACCTTCAAGTTGTTTAGTTTCTCCGTTAGCAGAAATTTCTACTACTTTGTTAGAAACGAATTTAGCGTGAGCTGTATAAACATCAATGTTTGGACTATTGTCTAACATAGCGAAGTTTTTAGCGTTAAGTTTAGATACAACTGCGTCTCTTGTAGCTTTAGCTTCTGCGAAGTCTTTTTTGTTATCTGCAGCTACAATTAAAGTTTTAGTTGGAATACATCCGATGTTAATACAAGTACCACCGTACATTGCACTGCTTTCTTCAACTACTGCTACTTTTTTTCCTTCTTTAGCGAATGTTGCTGCTAAAGTTTTTCCGGCTTTACCGAATCCTACTACTAATAAATCATATTTAACCATAATTTAATTCCTCTTTTGTTTTAAATTTATATTGTTTATATTTTATATTTTTTAAATAAATATAAGATGAAAACTCTTTAGTTCATATTTTACTCCTACTTTTTCAAAATTTCAAGTACTTTGCCTACAAAAGTAGACGATTTTTTTAAAAAAATTTTAGGATGGAATATATTACGGTTAAAATCGTTATAATACCAACGTTTTCAAGAAAATAATTTTTGATATTGTTTTGATATTGCTTCTCATTATGGTATAATATCCTTTGTACAAATATGAAATTTTATGGAGGAAACAAATGACATTACCTAATTGTCCAGAATGTAAAAGTGAATATACTTATGAAGATGGAAACATGCTAGTATGTCCTATGTGTGCTCACGAGTGGTCACCAGAAGATACTAGTGGAGCAGAAGAGGAAAAAGTTTACCGCGATGCTAATGGAAATGTACTTCAAGATGGAGATACAGTTTCTGTAATTAAAGATTTAAAAGTTAAAGGTAGTTCTTCTACATTAAAACAAGGAACTCGCGTTAAAAATATCAGATTAGTTGACGGAGACCACAATATCGATTGTAAAATTGATGGTTTCGGAGCTATGAAACTAAAATCTGAATTCGTTAAAAAAATATAATACAAAAAGAGCTGACTCAATAGTATGATTTTGATGAAATCATTAAGAGTATAGCTCTTTTAATTTTTATATATATTTTTCATTTGTTCTTTATAGTGGTGGGAATAAAATGCTGTTGAATTTTATCGAGGAAAGGGAGTGATTCAAAAATCGTGATTTCGGAGAAATCGATTTTATCGAATCACCCCCGCACAGGTTATTAGATATCTAAAAAGCTTTTATAAAGCGAATTTAGATATCAATAAACCATTGCGTCTATGAGTTTTTATATAAACTATTTTTAAGAAATTTAAGACTTTTAGGTAAACCTTTTTAGTCGAAAAACAATCTTTTCTTTGAAAAGTTGGTTGAAGACGTCTCGCACCACAATCAAAAGAACAAATGTTTAAAAAATATACAGTGAGTAGATTAGAATAAATAAACAGTCTGTAAACCATAGTGATTTACAGACTTGTTTTTTATCTTCTTATTAATTTCAATATTTTTCTTCTTAATGGTAATCCGTAGTTGTACATTAAATTGAATACATGAGAGACTACTAAATCGAACTCTCCGTAGTATTCTACGATATTTGGAGCGAATTTTGATTTAAATCCAAGTAGACTATCGTTTAGATCTCCTTCGATTCCACCCATAGACACTTCTTTAACACCCATTTCTTGAGCTTTTTTCATCGTATCAGAAAATACCTTATATTGTGCAGGAAGTTTCGCGAAGGCTTCATTCATACCAGCGTAAATAATTTCTGCATGGTTACCATAAGCGATAGTAATCGCAGCGCTTATTACCTGATCCTTGCTCTTATCTTCGATCTCTAAGCTATCAAATAGAACGATTAGCTTTTCAATTCCAGCTACTTGTTCAAGAAGAGTACGTTTTTTCTTCGGAGATTTTTCTCCAAGAGCTTCAATTTCATTCTCAAGAGCTTCTTTTCTAGAATGGCATTCTTTTACAGCTTTTTCTACGTTTATATATGAAATGTATAATAAAGCATTGTCTCCAAAAGTATCTAGTAAGTTTTCAAAATACTCACGTCCACGAAGAGAGATGTTTTTTCTTTTTTCAGTACAAGCTAGGGCAAAAAGGAAGTCATCAAGATTTTCTTTACCACAACGTCTAACTTCAACGAATTTCTTCTCTGCATCACGAATTAAGCGACGTGTATCTTTCGGGAAAAGATCAGGAACTTCTTGTTCAAGTTTTGTAACTGTGTTAAAACGTGGTTGAATAGTACTGCTCATATCAAGGCTGAAACCTTTGTGCTTATAACCATTATCCTTGAATACTTTAATAAGAGTGTTGTTCTCTCTATTTACCTCAACATCCTTAAACACTGCAAGTTTTTCATCTTTTATCGCAGTTGGAATGTCTAGTTTAACCATTTTAGCACCTTTTTCTTTGGCGAATTTTTTAAGGTTAGTTAAAAAGAAGTTTAGTAGATTGGCATCAGTATAATCAAGAATTGGACCACGAGGAGCGTACCACAATCCTTGGCGAGTTAGTATTTGAACAGCAGCTATAATATTGTCATTGTCGTCTGCGACAGCTACTCTTACAGCCCCCCAAGTGTTTTTAATGTGAGACCACTCGATAGCTTGCATCATATTACCATGTTTGTGATTTTTTATAAATTCAGTATATTTTTCATCGTTAATATTTGTTAAAAATTTCATTATTCAATAATCCTTTAACTAAAGTACACTTAATAATAACAAATTATAGTAAAAAAATCAATTTTCAGAGGAGATGAGCGATAAATAAGTTAATTACACTTTAATTTTTTTCTGGAACTTACTTTGGGAATTTATCAATAACTTAATTAAAATGTTTACAACTGCATACAAAACTTATATAATTAATGTATAAAATAATTTAAAGGAAGTAATTGCGATGAACATGAATACATTGTACATCATGCTTGGATTTATATTTGTCTATGCGATGATTGCTAACGTGAGAGATAAAATAAAAAAACGTGATGAAAAGAGTAAAGAAGCATTTGAAAGACTTCAAAGTGCGTCTTATAAAAAAGAATTAGAAAAGGTTATAAACTTAAGCCAAGACGATGCATTTAATATTGCAGCATTAAGAAAAGCATACTTTTTAAATGGAAAAGATGCAAAAAAACTAATAGAAATTGTAAAAAAGAGTAAAGGAATTTAATTATGAAGATAGCATTAATTATTATTTTAGCAATAGCGATTTTTATGTTTTTTTCAACTAGGAACAGTAAGTCAAAAGAAGAATGGGCAGAAAAACAAAAAGTTAGTAAAGAAAAATTTAATGAACTTGTGAAAGATAGCAATAGAGAGGAAGTACTTTCAGTAGTCGATGCTTCTAAAGGAGATATTCATAATGTTAAGATGATAAGAGATAGATATACAGATCTAGTACTGTATGATGCAAAAGCATTATGGGAAGCTGTAAAAGAAGATGCTTTAAACAGACGCACATTACAAGTTAAAGAGCTAATTGCTAGTGATTATACTGATATAAAAGAAGTTGTTAATCCAGATGTTGGTGATATTGCAAATATTAAAATTATTAGAGAGCACTATGGTTTAGATTTAGTGCAAGCAAAAGAACTATGGGATAGCATCAGAGATGAGGTTAAACAATAATATTTCAAGATATGAATAAAAGTTAACCCCAAGAGTTAGAATACACTAACTTTTGGGGTATTTTATATTCTTTATTTTCCTTCGATTGTAATCATCCATACTTCACTACGAGCTGTAGTTTTGAAAGGTGGTCCCCAGAAACCATAACCTGCAGAAGTGAAGAAATGTTTACCATTAATCTTTGCGTAGCCATGATCTAGGGTATAAACTACATCTGTGATGAAGTTTAACGGCCATAGTTGTCCGCGGTGAGTATGTCCAGAAAGTTGAACATCTATAGGTAAGGTAGCGTGATAATCAACAGCATCAGGTTGATGATCGATAAGAACGATAGTCTTGTTTAAATCAACGCTCTTAAGCAGGTCATCTGTATCTAGTCTATCACGACTGACACTCTTATCTTTACGCCCTACTAATGTAATATCGTTATTAAGTGTAATACTTTCATCAAACAGTGGGATTATCCCTGTCTTTTTAACCTCGTTTACTATTTCTAGTGCGTCACGGTCGTGATTTCCCATTGTAGTGTAAACGCCTAGAGGAGCTTTTAGCTTGCTTAGGCTTTCTTGCATATTACGTTTCTTGTACATAACCATATCATCATCCATAAGGTCTCCTGCGATAACTACAGTATCTGGCTTCTCTTCGTCAACAATCTTATTCAGTTTTTCAAGTTGAGGATTTGAGAAAAATGTCCCAAGATGAAGATCGGATACCATGGCAATTTTAATAGGTTTTTCAATGTGTTTATCTACCTTAATAGTCTTATTAATCACAGTAGGTGAGTATGCCCAAAATAATCCTAGAGCAGTCATACCTAATAAATATAGAGTAGTTATACTTAAACTAATTCCTTGATTAAGGTTTAATTTGAAGATTTTCAGTAATAACTTAGCGATTAATAAGATAACACCTATGACTGTGCCATTCAAGAAGTAGAAGTACCAGATGTTCCCATAATTTACCCACGGTGCACCTAATCTTAGCATATAAGCTATAATAGAAAAGTTAGCAATGATAAATAGTGTGATAGCAATAGCTAATTTAACCTTAGCTGGAACGAAAGGTGAGATCATCCATTTTAAACCTAGACACATCAGAAATACTAGTATTTCATATACTGCGAATACCCCAATGAAGCCGGCTATAAGTTTCCAATTATTCAACATCAATTCTCCTTTAATCTATTTAATAACAAATGTAAGGGAGTGACTCAAAAATCATGATTTCGGAGAAACAAGATTTTGTTGAGTCACCCCTGCACAGTTTATTAGATGTCTAAAAAACTTTTACAAAGCGAATTTAGATATCAATAAACCACTGTGTCTATGAATTATCATATACACTTTTTTAAAATTTAGGACTTTTGAGTTAGCCCTAACAGAGTGCTTTTCATTATACATTATCTAGCTTAAATTGTCATTAAATTAGGTTGGGAAGGAGATGAGATAAACTAAAAAAACAAAAAGCCATCATACGACAGCTTTTTGTTTATCTATGTAATTATTTACCTAATTTTTCTAAGTGTTTAGCTAGGCGTTCGTTAACGAAATCCCAGTTTACAACACGGAAGAATTCTTTAATGTAGTCTGGACGACGGTTTTGGTAGTTTAGGTAGTATGCGTGTTCCCAAACGTCTAATCCAAGGATTGGAGTAAGACCTGTTAAGTATGGAGAGTCTTGGTTAGCTGTAGAAGTAACTACTAATTTACCTTCTTTATCTAAAGCTAGCCATGCCCAACCACTACCAAATCTTGTAGCAGCTGCAGCTGAGAAGCTCTTAACGAACTCTTCGTATCCACCAAGTTCAGCTTCAACTTTTTCTTTTACTAATCCAGCGAATTCAGAAGAATCTGCTTTAGTTAGAGATTTCCAGAATAGGCTGTGGTTGTGATGTCCACCACCGTTGTTGATAACAGCTTGACGGATGTCAGAAGGTACGTTATCAATGTTTTTTAGTAAACCGCAGATGCAGTTAGCTTCGAATTCTGGGTGTTTTTCTAAAGCTGCGTTTAAGTTGTTAACGTAAGCAGCGTGGTGTTTGTCGTGGTGAATTTCCATAGTTTTAGCGTCGATAACTGGTTCTAAGAAATCGAATCCATAAGGTAATTCAGGTAATTTAAATGTCATAGTAATAATCCTCCTAGGGTTTTTATAAATATATAATAATTATAAGAAAAATATTAAAAATAAACAACAAAAATGCTTACAAAAAATTTTTTTTCCGATAAAAAACTATTTTAATCGTTGTAATAACAACTAATTAAAACTAAATAAAAGTTAATAAAGTTTGAAATGGAAATAAGGTTGACCCAAAAGTCCAAAAATTTAACAAGGTTCATATGAGAACTCATGGACGCAGTGGTTTATTGATATCTAAATTCGCTTTAAAAAAGCTTTTTAGATATCTAATAAACTGTGCGGGGGTGACTCGACAAAATCGATTTTGATGTGTACCCAAAATTCTGGACACATATATATTTAGTTTAGACAAGTGGATGTTATCCTGTATTGTACAGGAGGCATCCATTTTGTTTTTGATTGAATTCTCTTGTTGTTGTAATAATTTATATATTCAGATACAGCTTTACTAAACTCTTCAAATGACATATAAACCTTTTCATAACCATAATATATCTCCGTCTTCATTCTTCCAAAAAGTGATTCCATGATACTATTATCATAACAATTTCCCTTTCTAGACATCGATTGAATGATTCCATGTTTTTTTAACTCACTTCTATAGTATGAATGTTGATACTGCCACCCTTGATCCGAATGCATAATTAATCCTTCTGTTTTTGGAAATTTATTAAATGCTTGTTCTAACATCCTTTTTATCTGATTTAAATTTGGATGTAAAGATAAATCATATGATATTATTTCATTTGTATGCATATCTAGAATCGCTGAAAAATAGCACTTTCCCCATGAAAAATTGAATTGTGACACATCTGTAGTCCATTTCTGTAAAGGAGCAGTTGTACTAAAATCTCGATTTATTATATTATTAGCGACTTTTCCTACTGTTCCCTTCTATGAATGGTATCTTTCTTTAGGAGTTTTCCCTTTCAATCCTTCTTTATGCATAAGACTTTGTACTCGTTTCTGATTTACTTTAAAACCTCTATTAATTAGTTCATTGTGAACTCTACGGACACCATATAGTCCTTTATTTTCGGTAAAAATAATTTTAATTTCTTTTAACACTGGTTTATTACGAATAGCCACAACATCTATTTCTTCCTTATTTACTAAATAATAATATGTTGATTTTGCCATTCCTATTTCTTGTAAAAGGCATTTTAATTGATATCCTTTTTTTCTAAGTTCTTTGATGATTGCTGCTTTTTCGCCTTGAGTTGCGCAGCCCATTTTTCTCGCCTCAAGGCTATTAATTTTTTTATTATTTCTTTTTCCGCTTTAATATTTTCGATTTCCGTTTTTATAAATTTATTTTCTGCACGTAATCTAATTAATTCTTCTCTTTCTGATTCTTTTAATGGTTTAGGACTACTGTTTTCTTTCATGATAGGTACCTTTCTTGGTCTTTCTTTCTTTTCATCTACAAGTCCATTATAACCTTTTTCCTTATATTTTTGAACCCATTTATACAGTGTCCTATAGTTAATTCCATTGTCTAGTGCAACGGAATTATATGAATAACCAGCTAAAATTTTAGAAACTAATACTAGTTTTTCTTCTGGATTCCACTTCTTATTTTTTGTTTTATGTCGCAAGACACTTACTCCTAACGAATCAACCATTCTTTTCCATTTTCTAATAGTATCTTTAAATTTTCTAGTGGTTATTCCGTTCGGTGTTTCTGGATATTCCCCTCTTTCATACATCTCAACACATTTTACTTTAAATTCAAAACTATAACGCATAAAAATACCCCTTTCACTGGTTTGTCCAGTAAAAGGGGTACATATCATTTCTACGAAATCACGATTTTTGAGTCACTCCCATTTATATTTTATAATTGATAGACCTAAGTTCTGTAATTTTTAATGGCTATCTATGGACTAATTCATGAAAATTTTATACAATAGTATTTGCATGAATTATTTTAATCATGATAGGAAATATATGGCTGTTAGACTTTAATTTTTAATAGTTTAATAGTATAATTATAGTTGGAAAAAATTGTATAGATGAATGATTCGAATTTTAATCGAAAGGAATTTGATAATGAAAATAGGAATAGATAAAATTGGTTTTGCAATGCCAAATTATTATTTAGATATTCGTGATTTAGCCGCAGCGCGTGGAATAGAACCAGATAAATTTACAAAAGGTTTATTACAACTTGAAATGAGTATTCCACCGGTATCTCAAGATATCGTAACTCTTGGGGCACAAGCTGCATATGAAATATTAGATAAAGATGATTTAGAAAAAATTGACATGATTATCGTAGGAACTGAGTCTGGAATCGACCAAAGTAAAGCTTCTGCGGTATTTATTCACGGTCTTTTAGATATTCAACCATTTGTACGTGCTATTGAGGTAAAAGAAGCATGTTACGGGGCAACAGCGGCATTAGATTTTGCAAAAAATCATGTAATGAATAATCCAGAATCAAAAGTACTAGTTATAGCTAGTGATATAGCGAAGTATGGAGTTAAATCATCTGGTGAATCGACACAAGGTGCAGGAAGTTGTGCGATGTTAGTTAGCAGTAACCCTAGAATATTAGAACTTAACAACGATAATGTTTGTTTAACTCGTGATGTTATGGACTTTTGGCGTCCTAATTACTCGCACTATGCCTTTGTAGAAGGAAGATTCTCAACAGAACAATACCTTGATTGTTTAACAACTACATGGGGAAGATTCTCTGAAAAGTCGAAACAGAATCTTAATGATTTTTCTGCAGTATGTCTACACTTACCATATCCTAAATTAGGATTAAAAGGTTTAAGTTTATTATTAGAACAAGCTGAAGAAGATAAAAAAGAAGAATTACTTGCTCATTTTAATGAGTCTATTTTATATAGTCAACGAGTAGGTAACATTTATACAGGATCATTATTCTTAGGACTGTTATCTTTACTTGAGAACAATACTACTTTAGAAGCGGGTAATAAGATTGCATTATATAGCTACGGAAGTGGTGCTGTTGCGGAAGTATTTAGTATGACTTTAGTTGATGGTTATAGAAAACAACTAAGAAATAATCGTTTTGACGATTTTGACAGTAGAACACGTATTTCAATTGATGAATATGAGAAAATGTTCTTTAGAGATACTACAGTTGATGAAGAAGGAAACTTAGATATTTCTGACATTCAAGATGAAAGCAGATTTGTTTTAGAAAAAATTGAAAATCACAAGAGAGTTTATAAAAAACAATTTTAATAGAGGGAACTATGGAAAAAATTTGGAGTGGATTTTATAAGAAAAATATTGATGAACGCTTAGAAGTTATTGAACAAGCTGATATTTTAAGTAAGGAGCATCTTGAACTTCTTAAAAATAATGAAGTATTAGACTTTGATACGGCTAATAACATGGTAGAGAATGTAATAGGAACTTTCTCATTACCTTTTAGCGTTGTGCCAAATTTTACTGTTGATGGAAAACAGTATGTAGTACCATTTGTTACAGAAGAACCATCGGTAGTTGCAGCTTGTAGTAATGCCGGGAAGATAGTAGCGAAATCTGGTGGTTTCAAAACGGAAATCCTTGATAGAAAAATGATTGGTCATGTTGCGTTATACGATGTAGCAGATACTACCTTAGCTGTAGAACGTATTTTACAGAGTAAAGAACTTCTTCTAAAAACAGCTAACGAAGCATATCCATCTATCGTAGCTCGAGGTGGTGGAGCTTGTGATATTGAGGTCAAAGTTCTATCAGAAGAAGGTGTAGATTTTGTAGTAGTTTACCTTATCGTCGATACTTTAGAAGCGATGGGGGCAAATATGCTAAATACAATGCTAGAGGCTCTTAAAGTTTCGTTAGAGTCATTAACTGAGGGTGTAGCTCTTATGGCGATTTTATCGAATTATGCGACACGTTCACTAGTTACAGCAGAATGTTCTATTCCATTTGAAGACTTAGGAGAAAATGGAGAGTATTTAGCTAAAAGAATTGAGCTTGCGAGTAAATTTGCCAAAGCAGATGTCTACAGAGCTGCTACTCATAATAAAGGTATATTTAACGGAATTGATAGTGTTGTAATAGCGAGTGGTAATGACTGGCGAGCTATAGAAGCGGCATGCCAAAGCTATGCAACTAAAGATGGTAACTACAAAGGGCTTTCTACTTGGCGTTGTGATGAAGCGTCTAAGGAGCTTGTAGGAGAAATCGCGTTACCGATGCCGGTTGCTAGTGTAGGTGGATCTATCGGAATTAACCCTACTGTAAAAGTTGCACGAGGATTACTAAATAATCCAGACGCGAAAACATTAGCGAGTATACTTGTTTCTGTCGGGTTAGCTCAAAACTTAGCAGCATTAAAAGCGTTGGTAGGAGACGGTATTCAAAAAGGTCATATGAAGTTACATGCTAAATCTCTAGCGATTTTAGCTGGAGCTACTAATGAAAATATTGAATCAGTCGTAGAAGAGTTAAGAAAAGAAAAACATATGAATTTAGCTAGTGCTAAAAAAATAGTAGAGAAATACAATAAATAACGTTTAAGAGAGATTAGGATTCCTAGTCTCTCTTATTTGATAATTTAAGTAAGTTCTACATACTCTATGAATAAATCTAAAATAGATTAATAAATTTAATCTCAATAAACTGTTAAAAAAGAATAGAAGAATCTGTTTATAGTAGAAATATTTAAAAAATAAATTTAAATTGCCGTTGTTATAAGATTTTTTATTATTGTATAAATATAGTAAAAATTCTGTTTCTAGCAAGTGTTTAGGCTGTTTCATGATAAAAAATAAAATTTTTTTAATTCTGTGAGCAATTAGATTGATTAATAATTTAAAATGATATATTATATAGTGTATAGAAATTAACAAATTAATATCTATAAAAAATATTTAAAGAGAAGTATATTTAATTTCGATTTATAGAAAAATTGATAGGTAATATACAGGAGGCAAGATTATGTCATTAGAAAACAAATTCGACGAAATCAAAGGATCAGTTAAAGAAGGTTTAGGAAAATTAACTGGAGATAAAACGTTAGAAGGTGAAGGATTAGCAGAACAAGTAGTTTCTAAAGTAAAAGAAGCTGCAGAAGGTGCTAAAGATGCAGTAGAAGGCGCTATCGACAGTGTTAAAGACAAATTAAAATAAGACGAATGTTTATTGAATTCTTTTGTTAGGATATGGATAAATTGAAGTAACGAAGGAAGAGATTCAATATTTTTGTACTATAGGTGATTGACGGAAGTAAAGAAAACTTGGCCAATCACCTATTTTTTTATACAGTTTTTTAAAGTGTGATAAATAATTATATTAATTACAAATATTTCTAAAAAATATTTATAAATTAAAATCAACAAAACTGTTCTATATATAGAGTTGGAATTTGTTTCTACTTAAAATATTAAAAATGATAATTTAAAATATGAATAAACTTTATTTTTATAACAAAATTTAATTTATTTTTTGAAATATATATTTATGTAAAAATCTGTGTTAATCATTGATTGATTAGTGATTTAACATAAATTATAAAACTTTTTTAAATTTTGTGAGCAGTTATATTGATTTAAAATTAAAAGTGATATATCATATCCATAATAAATATTTGTTATTAGTATATAAATATTTATATAAAATAATTAAGGAAAGGAGAAATAATTATGATTTGGTCAATTATAGTAGGTGGTTTCATAGGCTTTGTAGCTGGAGGAATCACAAAAAAAGGTGGAGCCATGGGTATCGTTTCTAATGTTATCGCAGGTTTAGTAGGTTCATCAGTAGGACAATCATTATTTGGAGCTTGGGGTCCAAGCCTAGGTGGAATGGCGTTAATTCCTTCTATCTTAGGTGCGGCAATTGTAGTAACTATAGTATCAATATTCTTTGGGAAAAAATCTTAAATAATTTTTTTCTAAAATGAATAGTCAATTTTTGAAAGGAGGTTTAAAATGTCTAAAACAAAAAAAATAATTTCTATTATTGTTTGTCTATTAGTTTTAACGGTTATGGTTCCTATTATGATAGAGTATCATAATGTTAGCGGATTAGATCCACAATTTTTAGATTTACAATTATTCGATTGGAAACAATTTTCTTTCTTAGAATTTTATCTTTCTAGATATATTTTCTGGGGAGCATTAGTATTATCAACATTGATAATTCTTTCAATATTAGTAATAGTATTTTATCCTAAACAACATTTAGAAGTAAAACTATCTGATAAAGGTGGTAAATTATCACTAACAAATTCAGCTATTGAAGGATTTGTTAAAAATTTAGTGATTGAGCAAGGATTAATTAATAATCCGTCGGTAAAAATAAATAATAGAAGAAATAAATGCCGTATTAATATAAAAGGAGAATCAGCTTCTTCAGAGAGTATTGTTCAGAAGAGTGATCAGATTCGAGATGGAATAAAAAATGGATTGGTTGAGTTTTTCGGTGTAGATAAAGCTGTAAAACTTAAGATTTCTGTTTCAGATATTCAGAAAAAAGTAACTAAAAAGAGTACAAGTCGTGTAAAGTGAGGACATAAATTATGGAATGGCTAAAAAAACATCAATACACTGTTGTATCAGGATTATTGGGAGCATTTCTAGCTTGTTTAATTCTGTTCTTAGGATTTTTCAAAACTATTTTTGTTTTGATTTTCGCTGCACTAGGAATTGTAACAGGATATTATATAAAGAATAAAATATAAAAATTTGTAATTAGGAGAAAAGATATATGTCTAATCCAAATGAAAATAATGTAGAAAAAAAAGAATTAACTACAAGTAATAGTGAAGCTAAAGGTGAATTGACATTTGATAATGATGTAATCAAAAAAATTATTGGTCAAGCTTTAGAAAATGTTCCAGGATTACTAGCAGTTGATGGTGGTTTTTTCTCGAATTTAACAGATAAATTAATTAATACTGATAATGTTACATCAGGTGTTAATATTGAAGTAGGTAAGGAACAAGTAGCTGTTGATTTAAATATCATAGTAGAGTATAAGAAAAATGTTCCTGAAATCTTTGAGGAAATTAAACGAGTGATTACAACTGATATTGATGAAATGACAGGGTTAGAGGTTGTAGAAGTTAATGTCAATGTAATCGATATTAAAACTAAAGAACAACATGAAGCAGACTCAGTAAGTTTACAAGATCGTGTATCTAATGTTGTTGAATCAACAGGAGAATTTGCATCTGATACCTTTACAGCAGCTAAAGCAGGTATAAGTGATGGATTTTCAACAGTTAAAGAGAAAGTTGGAGATGCAACTGAAGTAGTTGTAGATAAGGCTGTAGATGTGAAAGATGCAGTGGTAAACAAAGCTGTAGATGTAAAAGATGCAGTAGTGGAAAAAGCAGTAGATGTAAAAGAAGCGACTGCAGACAAAGTAGAAGAAGCGAAAGAAGTAGCATCGGAAGCTAAGGAAGCAGTAGTAGAAAAAGCAGAAGATGTAAAAGAAGCAACTGCAGACAAAGTAGAAGAAGCGAAAGAAGTAGCATCGGAAGCTAAGGAAGCAGTAATAGACAAAGCAGAAGATGCAAAAGAAGTGACTGCAGACAAAGTAGAAGAAACAAAAGAAGTAGCATCAGAAATTAAGGAAGCAGTAGTAGAAAAAACAGCAGATGCAAAAGAAGCGACTGTAGACAAAGTAGAAGAAGCGAAAGAAGTAGCATCAGAAACTAAGGAAGCAGTAGTAGAAAAAGCAGAAGATACAAAAGAAGCGACTGCAGATAAAGTAGAAGAAACAAAAGAAGTAGCATCAGATAAAGCAGCTGAAGGATTCGCAGGAAAACTATTTTCAAAAGTGAAAGAAGCCGCAGAGGATACTAAAGATGCCGTAGAAGATGCTTATGACGGCGTAAAAAACATGGTAAAAAAAGATAAATAAAAAGTAATATTTAGGAGGCACTATTATGTCATTAGAAAACAAATTTGATCAATTAAAAGGTTCAGTAAAAGAAGGATTAGGAAAATTAACAGGTAACGAGAAATTACAAGCTGAAGGATTCGCAGAAAAAGTAGTTTCAAAAGTAAAAGAAGCAGCAGAAGATGCATTTGATGGTGTAAAAAATGTAGCTAGTGTAGTAGCTGATAAAGCAGCGGATGTGAAAGATGCAGTAGTAGAAAAAGCATCAGAATTAAAAGATGCAGCAGCAGATAAAGCGGAAGATGTGAAAGATGCTGTAGAAGACAAAGTAGAAGATGCAAAAGAAGTAGCAGAAGACGTAAAAGACGCAGCAACAGACAAAGCAGAAGATGTAAAAGATGCTGTAGAAGATAAAGCAGAAGATGTGAAAGATGCTGTAGAAGACAAAGTAGAAGATGCAAAAGAAGTAGCAGAAGACGTAAAAGACGCAGCAACAGACAAAGCAGAAGATGTAAAAGATGCTGTAGAAGATAAAGTAGAAGATGCAAAAGAAGTAGCAGAAGACGTGAAAGACGCAGCAGCAGATAAAGCAGAAGACGTAAAAGATGCTGTAGAAGATAAAGTAGAAGACGTAAAAGAAGTAGCAGAAGATGTGAAAGATGCTGTAGAAGACAAAGTAGAAGATGCAAAAGACGCAGCAGAAGATGTGAAAGATGAAGCAGCAGATAAAGCAGAAGACGCTAAAGAAGCTGTTGAAGAAGAAGGATTCGCTGGAAAACTATTTTCTAAAGTAAAAGAAGTGGCAGGAGATGTAAAAGAAGCAGCAGAAGATGCTATTGAAGATGTAAAGAAAATGGTTAAATAATAAGACTAATATTTAGTAAATCCGTTCATTAGGAAACTAGTAAATCTAAATAATATTAAATAAAAATTTATATAGGCAACTGACTAAAGTAGAACTTAAGTCGGTTGCCTGTTTTTATATTAAGTAGCTCCGCTGGATATCGATTTTAGTTTAACACAAAAAAACATCGCCATGTGAAATGACGATGTTTTTATGTTCTTTTAATATAATTCAAATCTTTCTACGTAGTACATTGTTCTATTAGCTCCGCTAGTATAATTTTTATTGTTCAAGCGAAGAGTCATCATACCTACAGGTTTTCTTGTAGCAACATTTACGTATGGGATAAGAACTCTATCACCTTTAATATCCCATTTTTCTACTGGCATAAAGATTGCATCAGTAGCACCACCGTAGCCAATATCACTTTTTGCTAGGAATACTTGATCTTTTGCGAAGTACACTACTTTATTTTTGTGATTCATTAATTTTTCTAAGTTTTCTTTATTGTAATCAGCAACATGGTTGTTTAATTGTACAAATTCAATTTCTTTATCGTTTTGTAATCTTTGTAATACATCTTGTTTTTGGAATGTTTGAGCGTTATATGTATTTAGTAAATCTAATACTTTAGTTAAGTTTATTTGTTTTACTACATTATCGCTACCATCATTACTAGCGATGTATCTTACAACATTTGCAGTGCTGCTTCCTTGTAAGTTTAACATTCCATAAGCCATAGGTTGTAAAATTTCCCCAGCTTTAGCTAAATTATGTTTATAATCTTGAGTATTATTGTTTTGAATATTTTGTTTAGAAGGAGTAGTTACTTTTGTTGTAACTTTTTTATTTATATCATTATTAGTATTGTTATTATCTTTAATATTATTGTTATTATTGTTAACTTGAGTAACATGTTCAACTTCTTTTTGTAAATTAGCTAAAGAAGCTGGACTTTCCTCAGTAGTTTTTACCTCAGTAGTAATATTGTCATTAGTATCTACTTTTTTTGCTACTTTATCTGTGCATCCTGTTAATAATCCAATTCCTAAAATAAATATACCTGTTGTTTTTAGAAGTTTGTTCATGTTATTCACCTTCTTTTTGTATAACTTCTTTATATTTATATTATACATTTAAAAATTACAAAAATCAACCTTTTATTACAAATATATTACATTTACATTACAAATAAATTTAGGAAGTGTTACAAAATGAAAATTTCGATAAATATAGTCTAGTGTAGACAATATTTGAACAACGTTAGTTTTTATAGTAAAATATACTAGAAAATCAAATTAGGAGATAAAATACATGAATAGAGTTGCTATTGTAAGTGCAAAAAGAACTGCTATAGGAAGTTTTGGAGGGAGTTTAAAAGATGTTTCTGCTGCAAAAATCGGTGGAGAACTTGTAAAACAATCATTAGAAGGTATAAATCTTAATCCAAGTCTAGTTGATGAAATAATATTCGGTAATGTTTTACAGACGGGCTTAGGGCAAAATGTAGCACGTCAAATCGCAGTTAATGCAGGTATTCCAAAAGAAAAAAGCGCTTTTGTTGTAAATAAGGTTTGTGGATCAGGGCTGAAAAGTGTTGTTCTTGGGGTACAATCAATATTACTAGGGGATAATGATGTAGTAGTTTGTGGTGGTGTTGAGAATATGAGTGCAGCACCTCATTATACAAAGAATGCTCGTTTCGGACAAAAACTAGGTAGTTTTGAATTAGAAGATACTATAATAAACGATGGTCTTACAGATGCGTTCGAAAACTATCATATGGGTATTACTGCCGAAAATATTGCAGAACAATATAGTATAACAAGAGAAGAACAAGATGAATTTGCTCTTTCAAGTCAGAAAAAAGCAGCCGCAGCTATTGAAAACAATCAGTTCACTAACGAAATAGCACCGATAGTTATTAAAACTAGACGAGAAGAAATTATTTTTGATACAGATGAATTTGTTCGTCCGAATACAACATTAGAAAGTTTAGCTAAATTACGACCAGTCTTTAAAAAAGATGGAACTGTAACAGCAGGAAATGCATCGGGGATTAACGATGGTGCAGCATGTGTTATTTTAATGAGTGAAGCTCGTGCAAAAGAGCTAGGATTAGAAGTTCTTGCTTATATTGATGGTTATGCTTCGGCAGGATTAGATAATAAGGTGATGGGCTTAGGTCCAGTTCCTGCGACACAAAAAGTGTTAGAGAAATTGAATTTAAACATAGAAGATATAGATTTATTTGAAATGAATGAAGCTTTTGCTGCCCAATCAATAGCTGTAACTCGTCTATTAAATCTAGATCAAAACAAAGTAAATACGCGTGGAGGAGCTATTTCACTAGGACATCCAATCGGAGCTAGTGGATGCCGAGTTTTAGTTACTTTAGTTCATGCGCTAATAAATGATGATAAAGAAAAAGGTGTCTGTTCGCTTTGTATTGGAGGAGGACAAGGGATAGCTATGGTGATTTCTAGAAACTAATTATATGATTTATATAAATATATATTTCTAAGAAAAGCCTAATATTTCAATAAAATTAAAGTTATTTATGAAAATAATTGTTTATTAGTGAAGAAAGTGTTAAAATAGATAAGTGATTATTTTTAAGGGGAAATATTGTGAATAAATTCATAAAAGAACATGGACAAGTTATTTTGTGGTTTATCTTTCTAGTGTTTATGATAATATCACTTAGTATGGTTTTTACACATGGTATTAGATATGCAGTAATAGTCTTTGTACTAAGTTTAATATTATTATATCCACCTATTGTAAAATTAATTCAGCGTAAAACGCGATTGAAAAAAGTAGTATTGGGTGTTGTAAGTGCACTTGTAATGATGTTAACTATGTTAATGACGAATCATTTCAGTGAAGCTAGAAAAGAAGAACAAAGAAAAACTGTCCAAGAGAAAAAAGAAGAACGTGATAAAAAATTAGAAGAACAGTCTTCAGAAGAGAAAAAAGAAGATAATTCTGATGAGAATAAAGAACAACAACAAGTTCTTCCACCTCCTGCTTCTAAGAAAAAAATTGATGAACAGGATGGAACAAAAAATGAGACTGTTCAATTAACTCAAACTCAACAAAATAAACAACAACAACCTAAAAAGGTAGTAGTAAGAGCTAGTAAAAAGAGTGGAGTTTATTACACACCGACACATCCTTCTTATAACAATGTTGCAGCAAGAAATCTATTAGTCTTCAGTTCAGAAGAAGCTGCTCAAAGAGCAGGATATAGAAGAGCTGCATAAAAAAATCTCAGACATTTATTGTCTGGGATTTTTTGTTTAAACATAGAAATAATGTAAAATAAAAAAACGTGTTTGGGGAACACGTTTTTTTAGTGAACTAAATTAAGTTCTAAGCAATTTCTTGCTTGTTTATATCTAATCTTATATACTTATAGACGTTATTTAAAATACTATTTCTATACTTTCCAAAACGTTGATATTATTATATTTTGTTTTTTTACTCTTTTCTAGTTATAACCAAAATATGCTAACTTTTCGGAAAGTCAACGGAAACTATACAGCAATTTTAGTACCAGTGGTTTTATAAGTTAATAAGGTATGTGTATTTTTTGCACTAACCACTTTTAAGGACGTTTTTTTAACCGTCTTTTTTTAGGGGTTGGAAATGTTGGTATGTTCTTTTTTAGGGTCTCCAAAATCTCCATATTGTTATGATTATTTAAAATATACACACTGTATTTTACGTCCTAAGCGTTCTGATTATACTTTCCCTTGTGATTGTACCCTTGACCTCTTACAAAGCAAATAAACGCTTATATATGTTTACTGCATTAAGAAGCGGTATTCATGGTATTACTTTATAGGTTATAAATTTCAAGTTTTTTCAAGTTTTGTATGTTATTTCATCTTTTAAAAATAAATGTAGTAATTTGTAGTATCTTCTTATCACTAACTATTCAAATAAATTGTACAGTTACTTTCCTATCACTCTATTTTATTCTTATTCAGAAGCGGTACAATAGTTTTTGGTTTTACTTTCCTATACAGCTAATTTATTCTTATCAAAAACTAGCACAATGATTTAACTAAAGATAATGCTGTTAACCTTATATATTCTTATCTAAAATCATTACAACAAATTAGCTTCATTAATTCTTATTCCTGTTTTTTATTCTTGTTAAAATCTTTTGCAATGATTTTCGTTTAAATATTCTTATCTACGTTATTTTTTCTTATTAAAAATTGTCACAACGATTTCACTTATACGCTTCTTATCATCTCATTTTATTCTTATCACAATTTGTTACAACGATTATTAAACTAAACTTCTTATCATTAAATAATTTTCTTATCAAAAACTATAGCAATAATTTAGCGTTGTATCTTCTTAAACGTAACTTTTTATCCTATTAAAATCTTTCAGAACAGTTTTATAATTTACATTCTTATCTATATTATATTTTCTTGTTAAAATTCATTACAACAGTTTTATTAGATTTATTCTTACCGCTTCTTATTATTCTTATTTCTAATTGTGAAAAAAGATTATCCATTTACCGCTATATCAGTTTTTATTTTTCTTATCACAAATCATTAAAACAAATTTTAGTTTTACTTTCTTATCACTCTATTTTCGCCCTATCACATACTTTTATAACAAATATGCTTTTTGCAACCTTATAAACCTTATTTATTCTTAGCATAAATTGTTGTAATAAATTTAAGCTGCAGGTTGCTATCTTTGTAAATTAATCTGATTACAAATCTTCACAACAATTTTATCATTTTTCACCATATAAACTCTAGTTCTTCTTATTACAAACTATCTCAACAATATAGTTATATATATTCTTATACTTAATATTTCATCTTGTTAAAATCTCTTATAACGGTTTTTGGGTTTATATTCCTATCAATATAAATAATTGCTGTTAAAATCTTTTCTAACAATTTAACTAATTACTTTCTTCTTTATATATTTTCATCTTCTCAAAAATCATTACAACAGTTCTTGTATTATTATTCCTAACGCTTCTAATTCTTCCTATCATAAATCACTGAAACAATTTAGCTATTATACTTCTTATCGCTTATTATTATTCTTATTAAAATCTTTAACAACTATTTAGGGTTATTACCTCTTATCACGCTACCTTATTACTATAACGTTTTGTATCAGTTACCTATATATAAATTAATCTGAGGTTTTCTGAGGTTTTTAATGCTATATATCTTTAAATGCCACTAATTGCCACTAATTTATATATAGTTTTCAATGTAGTATTTTGTAGTAATTATATATAGGTTTTATACTCACATTTTCCAACATTTTTACTTATACAGAATTTTATTCCAACATTTTCCAACAATTTAACTTTCGCACGAAAAAATATGTACAGTGACGGCGTGAAGGTCGAACAACATAGTAGAGAGGTACTATCCCCCCTTTTAAAACTTCTTTTTGCTCTATATGTTTTTTTATCTAAGGTTTTATAAGGTTTTTGAAAACTCCTTTAAGACAGCCGAAACAGCCGATTTTAAAGATATATAGATTTTTATGCCAACATTTGCCAACATTTCTATATATGTTTTCATCTTAGGATTTCTTAGTAATTTTAATATCATATATGTTTTTATACCAACATTTACCAACATTTATAGGTTTTATTTTCAAGTTTTGTCAAGTTTTGACAAGTTGGTATATCTATATATAGAGTTTTATTCCCGTATTTTCCAGTATTTTACACTATACCTTATAGGATTTTATGCCACTAAAAGCCACTATCTCAACATTTACTATATATGTTTTTATACTCTCATTTTCCAACATTTTATGTAAAAAAACGTTATTTTTACCTCTAAAAATGATAGTTTTTGTTAGTAAAAAGTAGTTTTTTCATACTGCTGTTTAAAAGCTGTTTAACGTGTTTCAACTTAATTTAGTGTAATTATATCTATTTCCACACAGAAGCGGTCTAATAACTGCATATTACCGCTCATAAGGGAAAAGAAATAGTCACTGTTCATTATTATTGTTTTTTCTCTATATACATTTCAAACCTTAGCATTTCTTAGCATTCTACCTTAGTAATTTATACCTTTTACCGCTTCTAAAAATAGTGTATTTTATGAATTTTTTCACGCTTCAATATAATTTTATCGAGAAAAAAGACACCTAATCAATAGATGTCTTGGTTGTGTATATCAAGTTTTGTTCTTTGTTCATTCATTGTTCAATAGGTTTATATATCCAGTTTTTCAAGATACTCATTATGTAACTTCATACAGTAACGTTCACTTTTTAAACCTACCAGTCTTGCTACCTTTTGCCATTCTTCTAACATATAGTATCTCCACCAAAATATATACCTTATTCGTATATCTTCTATTTGGTCTATAACGCTTGATAGGTATTCTCTTTCTTTCTCTATTGCTATTTTGAGTTTACTTATCTTATTTTCAGTATCTTGTATTTTAGCTAATAGATTAGTACCTGTAAAATCATAGTTAGTTCTACTGCATGTTATTTTTACTTTTGTATAGTCCATGGTCTGAACATGTGATTTACTATGTTGTTTTTCTTGCAACTCTTCTACTAAGTCGTATAATCTATATAACTGTTCTGTTAAGGCTCTATACCTATTTAATTTTTGCTTTTTATCATTGTTCAATCTTTGTTCAACTCTTGGCTGGGTCTTAACTTTTATATATCCTTTATCAGATAGTAGACTGAACAACTTCACTTTATGTTCATTAATAATCTTGTTTTCTTCATCAGTTGCCTTACGTGAAAAATTAAAGTATACAGCTATCAATAATTCACGTTCTAAGCTGTCTATTTTGTTTAGGTAGGTTTCTATAGCTACCGCTTCTTTAGAGGTCGTATCGTCCACATAACGCTCTATTATAAGGTCTAGTTTAGATAGTTCTTCTCTTGATAACTGCATATTGTTTATTACTCCTTAATTAGTTTTGCTATGTGTAAGTAAGCTAAGGTAGGATATTTTGAAGAAAGCTCATTATCTTTAAAATACTCTATGTTTAATAAAAATTCATCTTCTTGTAATTCTTCATTGATGTATTTGTTAATATTAAAATTTATGGGGTTTAATGTGTTTCTTGATACTTCTACTACTCTAGTTATTTTATACATTGTTTTAACTCCTTTAATTAAATTCTACTGGCAACCATTGTTCATACGGTTTATAACGTTTATACACTGGTAGCAATAATATTTTCTTACGTTTATAATATAAAATCTCATCAGTTGGCTTCATATCTATTAATTCACTTTCTAGCAATTCTTGAATTATATCGCTTGCGGTTTCGTTCCAGTTATCCCAGATTATTATGTTTTCATTATATCCACATATCGTATAATTACCGTTATAGTTAAAGCCAATTTCATTAAAATAGTTTTCTATATCTACTAATGTAACGTTTTTCTTACGCTTAATTAATTTCACTAAGTCTAACTTTATTTTATCTATGTTCATTTTCTAACCTCCTAATTTAGATTTTTTGGTCGCTTGCTTTTATTTATTTAGTTCTTTTCAAATTTATTGCCGTAAACTGAAAAGATATATTGTGTATACCATACATTTTTCTTTTTTTTGGTCGGTGAATTTAGGTTTTTGTTATCTTAATTTTAATTTGTTATCTTAATGTTAAACTAATTTTTTGTTAGCGTAACAGGAAAAACTGCATAATGGCGTGGGTGTTTTAAATCTGTTACGTTGTTACGCTAATTTCGATGATTTTTCTTTTATATATGTGTATATATAGAATTATATATATTGTTACTTTTTTTATAAAAAATTTAATAAAATAACGTAACAACGTAACAAGGTACTATAAACACTTGATACAATAACCTCTTGCTGTTACGTTAATAGAAAAAATAACGTAACACAAGATAACATAAGATAACAAAGTTATTGTTGTTCATTTACTACTTGCTTAATGGCTCTACCAACATGTCCCTCTAACGGTTGAATATTTCTACCATAAATATTTAATTCATCTGTATTTTCTTTTGTGAACCTATGATTTTTTAATTCATATGAGTAATTACTGGTTGTTAGATTATCGTTTAAATGTTTAGTGAATGCATTACCTATCCTTTTTCTTGTATTATATCCATTCTCATAACAAAAATTCTCATAATCATCAGTTAAGTAGCGAACAGGAAAACAACTCACATGATGATAACCTTTATCTTTATAATAAAGCATAAAACTGAATACACTATCATTTTCTTGTTTGTAATTAAGTAATTGCTTTTTAACCGCTTCAGGTATTATAAATTTATCAAAATCAAGATGTAAAGCTGTATATAAGATATATTCCAGTATTATTTTATTGTTTAGCTTCTCATCTTTGATACTTTCATCTTTTACACCTTCAAAATTTGCTTTAAATGGAATTATTAATAACCTGTTTAGTACTGCGTCAGATTTATCTTTAATGGGTGGTATCTCATTTGAATTAAACATTAATAACGTTTTAAAATCATAGTTTCTTACATCTTTGTTTTTACGTTCATAGTTAACACTTTCACCACTTGAAATACTTTTTAATTTATCCATTTCATCTAGTGGCTTTGTACCTACCTCATCACCATAATTACATATTTTGCCCTCAAGGGAAGTCAAACCAAAACGGCTTTGTAATTCATGTGGTGTTGATACTGAAATATTAATATCACCTATTAAATTAATCATCATTTGCCTAAAGGTACTTTTTCCGTTTGTTCCATTACCTAACATTATAGCTATTTTTCTTCTAGTCTTATTTGGGTTTATCGCTTCATTGATTAATTGCCATAGCAACGTAACAATTTCATCATCATTACACGCTATCGACTTCAACCATTCATCAAAATTAAAATAGGTGTTTTTAATAAGTTCATAGTTTGTTAAAGCTTTAGTATTATAATTAGTATCTACTTTAGCTGTAATAAAGTGTTTAGGGTCGAACGGCTCTAATGTTTTAGTTTTAGTATTAAATAAGCCGTTACCAACTGCAATTAGATAATCTAACCTCTGTGGCTTCCTAAATCTTGTATTTGCTCGTAAGTCTTCTGTAACGTCCTTTAATTTAGTTAACTTATACCTTATTTCTATTTTCTTAATACAAGTCTTTATATAATCATCATTTGATGTATATATACCTTTTGAAAAATCATAGAAAAATAACAATGCTGTATCTTCATTCGCTCCACTTTTTATAATAGGTATATGAGTAAGTAAGAATTTAGCTATTACATAAAATGGTACTTGTGGAACAGTAACCTTACCAGTCTTTTCGTTTACGGTTGTGTTTTCTATTCTCCATTGTTCGCCTGCGGTGTATAACCTCCAGTGAAGCTCTCCAGTGTTTAAAATAGGTTTATTTAGCTTATATCGTACTAAATATGAAAAGTTTTTGTCTTTCTTATTTCCCACGATTTCAAACCTTTGTAACATTGAATAACTTTTCTCATTATCAAAATAATTAGGGTTATTTTCCCAACTCTTGATAGCGTGGTTTATTTTGTCTTGGTTCTCTTGGCGGTATTTTTCGGGGTTTTTTCCTATGTTTGCTAATAAGTCAGAACACTCACAAGCAACATCATAGCTTATTATGTTGTAACAAAAATCATAGGTTATTGATAACAATATCCCTAATGCTTTGTTATAGTTGTTTTCATCAGAGTTGATATTTTCATAATCTAACTCTAAATACCTTTTAAACATTTCTGTATATTCTTCATCAGTTAATAAGGTGTTAGTATCAGAAGCGGTATAATTAGTAATAACTTTCTTTTCTTCTTTAACCGCTTCTTGTACTGGATAAGGTAAGCCGTCTAGGTGTTTAATGAATATAAACTCATTATCACGTACAGCAATAGGTAAGCCTTGTAATTGTGACCATGTACAGCTACTTTTATCATACTTGATGTTCAGAAGCTGTATAACGTTCTGTATAGTCGGTTTATATTCATCTTTGACAATATCCCTACTAGGTTCTAATACAAGCCTTAAACGTGGGTTATTTGGCTTATGTGAGATAGTTGAGTATAAAAGGTATTTATAACTAGCTAACTTCTCTTGTATGATAGTTTGTACCTCTTGAGAACTTAAACCTGTATCTTCAATATCAATTACAATTAAATTTCTTGTTTTTAGGTTGCTATCATTCCTTGTATAGCTACCATCTTCATTAGGTGGAATATCTCCACTGATGAAATAAAGCATACTTTTATCTTTATATAGCTTGATGTCTTCATCATTGCTTATTGTTTGGGCGTTAGTGCTTGCTAAGGTTTCTAAGGCTGTTTTATCAGTATTAATAAGGTTTAATACATTGCTTTTAAGTCCTATTTGTCTATAAATCAATTTACATCACCTCTTTTACATTTCAATACGTAAAGTATTTTCATCTTTACTGTATGTATCTTTTAGTTTTTCTAGTACTTTAACCGTCATTTCTAAAGTACTTTTAATTTGCATTTTTAAAATTTGTAAGTCAGTAGGTTTTCCAGTAATTTTCCCAACGTCCAACATTTCGATATATCCTGTTAAGCCTTTTACTTCTCTATCAATGATTTTATTTCTAAAGGTTTCACTATCTTTAATTTTTTGATACTCTGTAACCATATCTTTAAAGCTTGGTGCTATTGTGAAATATGTTCCAACAAACGTTAGCAATAATTCATTATCTCGCTGTAAGGTTTCTAAGCTATCTGTATTGTTATTACCTTGATGTGGGTTTAAAGATACAGAACTATTACTCTTATCAACTATCTTACTTGCTATCTTCTCTAATAACTCTAAACCGTTATAAACCATTTCTTCTATTGTCCCGTCTTTTATTACCTTTATTTCCATTCTTATTATCTCCATTCTATTTTATTTTTTGTAGTGCTTCTTTCACTTCTTCTAGAGCGTCATATATTAAATAACCTAACTCGTTTGATGAATGAATAGCAAAGTCTTCTGTTAATAAGTGCAAATTTTTACCGTTTCGCACCTTATCCCAATATTTCAACAATTCTTCTTCCGTTATTTTTAAGGTTTTAAACTCATCTGTTGAGAGTGTTTGGATTGTTGTGCAATGCGTAGCTAATATTTGCAGTGAAACGTGTAAGCTTGCTAACCTTTGTCCTATTTCCTCTATACTTTTTATGATTTCTGATTTATCCATTCTTATTATCTCCATTCTGTTTTTATTTTAAGAAGCGGTACTATAACTGCCTTTATTAATTTATAAAACTACTGGTACTGTATTTTTATTATCTTGTTTTCAAAGTGTTTAGTATTTCGTTAACATCTTCAATATCAAATAGATGTTTATTACCTAATACTGCATATCGTAAACCGTGTTGCTTTAATATCTCCATGCTTGCTTTTCCTATTCCTAAGAATTTTTGTAATTCAACTCTTGTTAAATACCTTTTGTATGGCTCTATCTGTTCAATACGGTTTTTAATAACTTCATCAATTAAAATGTTTAATTGTTCTTTTATCTTTTGGCTTTGGGCTTCTGACAAAACTACTTCCATAACGTCCACGCCCCTTTAATAAATGCTATCCATTAGTCTGGCCACAAAATATATAAATGCTGTTATGATTGGTATAAATACCACTGCACAACAAAAACTATTAATGTATAATTCTTTGTTTTCCATTGTCTTAACCTCTCTTAAGTTTTTCATCTAGTATAGTTAAAGCTAGCTTTGTAGTTGCTCGTTTACGTTTTGGGTTCTTGTGTTGTTTTGCTATCTCCAGTAAGTGGTCGACTGTTTTTCTAATGATATGATTTTCTTTATCTATTAAGTCGTTATTTTCATCAATTGAATTATTAATATTATAATTTAAGATAATATCATCAAGTTTAGCTATATTTTCATGTGATGGGGTCTTTTCTCCTTTTTCCCAACGTGCTATAGTGCTTTGATTTACGTTCATCAAGTCAGCTAACTCATATTGACTTAAATTGTACTTTTCTCTAAAACTCTTAATGTAATTACTTTTAAAATTCATTTCTAGCATTCTTTTATACCTCTTTTTCCTTTAATTTATAATATTCAACTGCATGTTGATTATTTTCGTACTTATATTCACGTTGCCTTAATTCAATAGCTTTTAGCTTATCCCTTGTACTGGTAGCATTATTAAATATTAGCTTATCTAACTCATCAATGATTTTTAGATGTAAAAATATAGCGTTACGCTCCATTTCATAAGTAAGCTGTTTAGTATTTATCTTGTTTAAAAACTTCTTATCTATGATTTCAATATTAATAATATCTTGACCAACTCTTTCGTAATTGATTTTATTAGAGCGTTTAAACTTCAACATCTTTCTATTAATGCTGTACCAGTCTTCAAAGTCAATGTTTAATACCTCCAGTATTTCTCGTATAGAAGCGGTGGGGTTATCCTTTAACACGCTGTATATTTTTTCTAAAGTTAAATGGTTTTTCTTGTTTTCCATGTTATAAAGTCCTTTCTTATGTTATAATGAAAGAAAGTATTTTTGTTAAATACTTGTCTTTAAACCTTTTAAGTAGTAGTTGGTAGCTAGGAACTTGAAAGGTTTTTTTGTTTTTCTAAAGTTCACTTTTCTGAACATAAACATTAAAAAAATATTCTTGTACTTTTTCTAGTGGGATTTCTAGTAATTCACAAGCCTTTAACATCTCGCTATCAGAAAAATTACTTTTATTGTTTAATCTTTCCGACAATGCGGTTCTACTTATCCCTAATTCTCTTGAGAAGATAGTTAAAGTGCTATACTTTTCTTTAATCTTCCCTCTTAATTTAGCATAATTAAAAATGGTTTTTGTCATTATTTTATTTCCTTTCGCTTTATTTTAGGTTCACTTTTCTGAACTCCACAAGATTTAGTTTAACATTGTTCTTTTTTGTTGTCAATACTTTAGTTCAGAAAAATAAACAAAATGTATTTTATTTCTTTCAAATTGTTGTTTTTTCTGAACATTAATGATATTATATTATTAAGATTAAAACATTTAGAGGTAAATAAAATGGAAACTTTTGCGGTTAGATTAAAAAAATTATTAAAAGAAAAAAAGATTTCTCAATCTGAATTATCAAAAAGAACACATATCGGAAAATCTTCTATAAGTACATATTTAAAAGGTGGTTATATTCCTAAACAGGATAAAATATACTTAATAGCAAAAGTTCTCGATGTATCGGAAAGCTATTTAATGGGGTGGACTGATGAAAAAGAACGAAAACAAACGCCCCCACCGTCTTTTAATTTATCAGATATTAAACCAATAGTAAAAACTGTAAAAATTCCCTTAATAGGTGTGATATGTGCAGGTAATGGAATATATGCTGATGAAAACCTTGAAAGAATGTTAGTAGTCGATAGCAACACTATAACTGCAGATTATGCTTTAACCGTTAAGGGTGACAGTATGATTGATGAAAATATCCTTAATGGTGATATTGCTTTCTTTGAAAAAACTTTTAACTTTGAAAGTGGGAAAATATATGCTTGTATAGTTAACGGAGAAAACACTGGAGCAATTAAAAAAGTACATCAACAAGGTAATAAAATCATTCTAGAAAGTGCAAATAAAGACTATACACCGCAAATATATGATATAGATGATGTTCATATAGTCGGAAAGTATAAAGGCTTATTACGTACAGAATAAACAACACTATAAGTAACTATCAACTAATAGTTAACAGTTCAAAATGGAAAATTACACTATTTTTTCCACTTTGCTTACTGGTTATCAACTAATAGTTACCTACCACTCAAGAAGCGGTATACTGCATTGTTTTATAGGGATATTTAACAACTTAATAAAATATAAAAACTTGATAGTAAATATTTGATAATTATTTAAAATAATACTAAGATGTACATAAGAGATAAGCATATAGGTAGCCTACTTTTAACATGAAAAGGGGTTCTATGTGTGCAATACACCGTGTATATTTTAGATATATGCGGTGTTTTTGTTTTATTAGGGATAGAAAAAAGCACCAGTATATATTACCAGTGCTTTTAAGATTTAATAAAAATGAAAATTATATAAAATGATTTATTACATAGTTTCTATATTAAAGAATATAATAGTATTATACCATACAAATACTGTTATATCAAGGTTTCCGCTTCTTACTTAAAATTAAAAGCCATTTAAACCGCTTCTAAGCGTTCTAATTATTAAAAGGTGTAATTACATTACCTAACCTTTAAAAGTCTTACCACGTCCATTATATGAGGTGATTTTTACCTAATCATTTATTAATTTATAAAACTACTGGTACTAGTGAAAGGATTGATAAAAATGATTAAAGAATATATAGACAAAGACAATAAGAAGTATTATGAGGTGAAAAATCATTATATTGGTAAAGATGTTTTTACCGGGAAAGAAAAAAGGATATCAAAGAAAGGTTTCAGAACAAAAAGAGAAGCGGAAAACTACTGCATTAAGTTAAAAAGTGAGTTTTTAGAGGTTGGCTTTAAGTCTAATCAAGATTACACATTTCAAGATGTATATGACTTATTTGATGAGCAATATAAACGTAAAGTAAAAGATACTACTTACTATAGAAATACATTACATTTTAACAAACATATATTACCATTTTTCGCTTGTATGAAAGTAAAAGATATTAAGTTAGTAGTTTGTCAAAAGTTCATTAATGGTTTATCAGAAAGTTTTAAAAAAGCAACAGTTAAACATTATAGTATATTAGCTAGTATGATACTAGATTATGCTGTTAAACTAGAAATAATAGCTACTAATTACATGAAATATACTGAAATACCACGTATGAAAGAGGAAACAAAGCAAGACAACTATTATACAAAAAGTGAATTACTTGAATTTTTAGAGGTGGTAAAAAATAACTATTCTTTAGAGTTATACTGCACTTTTAGAGTTTTAGCTTTTACTGGTATTAGATGTGGCGAGTTATGTGCTTTAACGTGGAAAGACTTCGACTTAAAAAACAAAACTCTATCAGTAAATAAAAATCTAACTTATGTAAAAGGTGGTTATACTGTATCTGAAACTAAAACAAAATCAAGTAATAGAATTATCTACCTTGATAATGAAACAGTAGAGGTACTTAAACAATTTAGAAAACAAAGGTCTTTTGTTCCTTTAGATACTTCTGTTTTTAATAAAAAGCCTGAATTACTTAAATACTATTTAAACGGTATTTGTGCTAAGAAACCTAATCTAAAAAGAATTACATTACATGGTTTCCGCCATACTCACGCTACTTTATTATATGAAAGTGGTATTGATGTTAAAGATATTTCAAATAGGTTAGGTCACTCAAATATTAAAACAACATTAGATATATATACACATCTTACAGAAGATAAAAAGAAAGATGTTACAGATAAATTCAGTAAATTTATGAGTATGTAAGGATAACGGAAAGCCAACGGAAAGTAAAATAAATAGAGCCTTATATATCAAGGCTCTATACATATATTTTTATTTTATATACAAATAACAAAAGAGTCTCTTAACTCTTTAAAAGGGAGAATGGCTTGCCTAGGGAGCGACAAGCCACATTATGAAAAAAATTAAAAAGTTTTATTATCTGTTAATATCATAAAGAATTAACCGAAATATTGGTTTAAACAAAAATAATTTCAAACTTAAAAGGGAGAAACGACAAGTGTCGTTAAGAATGAAATATTATTACTTTTGTTCAGGTAATTATTATATACCTTGTACTTAAAATATACTTAAAATTTTTCTTGATTTTTAAAAAAATGAAATTTACTCGTTTGTTCTCATTTTTAATTCAAAATTTATAGTTTCTCTATCATTTTCAGCTAAATAACTGTTAATTTGAGAGAAGACTTTACTTCCAAAAAAGCCACGGTATGCGGATAGTGGACTTGGATGAGCTGATTCAATAATTTTGTGTTTTGAAGGATCAATTAGTTTATTTTTGCTTCTTGCATAGGCTCCCCATAAAACAAAAACTACATTTTCATTTTCTTCTGAAATTTTTTCAATTATGTAATCCGTAAAATCCTCCCAGCCCATTTTACTGTGACTTGCTGGAGAATTTTTTTCTACCGTTAGCACAGCGTTTAGTAAAAATATACCTTGCTTGAACCAAGATTCTAAGTTCCCTGTTTTTGCTGGTATAATACCTAAGTCATCATGTAGTTCTTTATAGATATTTATTAAACTTTTAGGTAGTGGAACATCATCGTTTACCGAAAAACTTAAACCACAGGCTTGATTAGGATTGTGATAGGGATCTTGTCCTAATATTACGACTTTAATATCTTCTAATGGTAGATCAAAAACTCTAAAAACTTGTTCTTTTGGCGGATAGATAGTTTTAGTAAGACGTTGTTCATCTATTTCTTTTATCATGTTATTTAATTCATCTATTTTTGGATAATTATTGAATATTTCTTCCCAACTGCTGTGCATATAAAACTCCTTTGAATAACTACTTGTTATAAAAGTATAACACAGTTAAATTTTTATTAAAATAGTTCTGATTGAACTTGTCTAAAACATAAGTGTTTGGAGTATGATATAATGTTATTAACAAATACTCAGGAGGAATATGTATGAAATTAGGTTTTATCGGTGTAGGAAATATGGGAAAAGCTATCTTAGAAGGACTACTTCGAAGTGGTAAAGTTAGTAGTACTGATGTTTTTGTGAGAAATTCTTCGGATAAAAGTACTAGAAATGTTGCTGAAGAAACAGGTGCTGTATTCTGTAAGAGTCTAGAACAAGTCGTAGAAAACAGTGATATTGTATTTTTAGGGGTGAAGCCATATTTAGTAGGGGCGGTGCTGGATCAAGTGAGCCTTAGTTTGAAGAATAAGATTGTTATTTCAATGGCAGCAGCTGTTGAAATAAATGATTTAGAAGAGAAACTTCCAGGGACTAAAATAGTTAGAATTATGCCGAATACACCCGTAAAAATAGGGAGTGGTGTAGTAGGTGTTGTATTTAATTCTTTAGTAAATGCTGAAGAAAAAACATTAGTATTAGACCTATTAAATAATTTAGGTATTTCCGAGGAAATATTGGAAAAAGAGATGGCAGCTTTAACAGCTTTAAGTGGTTCAGGTCCTGCGTATGGATATTTATTTATAGAAGCATTAGCTGATGGTGCTGTACTAAATGGATTAAAGCGTGATGTAGCTTATAGACTAGCTGCAAATACAGTTTTAGGTGCTGCGAAGATGGTTTTAGAGACTAAAGAACACCCAGGTAAGTTAAAAGATGATGTATGTTCACCAAGTGGAAGTACTATCGAAGCTGTGAGAGTTTTAGAAGAAAAGAATTTCCGCAGCGCAGTTATAGAATGTGAAAAAGCCTGTTTCAATAAATTAGATAGAATGAAATAGAATATAAGAGTATGATTAAAGGTTGACCAAAAAAGTCCTAAAATTTAACAAAGTTTGTATTAGAATTCATAGACGCAGTGGTTTATTGACATCCAAATTCGCTTTAAAAGCTTTTTGGATGTCTAATAAACTGTGCGAGGGTGACTCGACAAAATCGATTTCTACGAAATAACGATTTTTGAGTCACTCCTTATTTATTTAATTCATCTGTTAAGTTATAAAGTTCGTCTACTAGGTGACCAACATAAGCGATGGCTTCTTTAAGTGGTTCATCAGTGCTTACATCACAACCTGCAAGTTTAGAAAGATCTAGTGCTGACATGCTGCTTCCTTTAGAAAGAACATTTAACCAAGTGTCGGCATAAGAACTGTCATTATCGATCTTATTAGCAATAGCTGTACCGATTGTTAATCCTGCAGAGTAAGTGTATGGATATAGTCCCATGTAGTAGTGAGGTTGTCTCATCCAAGTAAGTTCCGCACCTTCATTAACAACTAAACTATCTCCGAAGAACTCTTCCATAATATCGCGTTTAACTTTAGAAAGAACGTCAGCGTTAAGCATTTCGTTGTTATCTACCATTTTGTAGATTCTATCTTGATAAACAGCTTCTAAGTAGTGTGTTACCATATTGTGGAAGTATGTTCTACTAATCATGTTGCTGATAACCCAACGTTTGAAACGAGCATCAGTGTTAGTTTTTAGTAGGTAGTTAGATACGATAACCTCGTTACAAGTCGATGGAGCTTCAACGAAGTAAAGTGGGCAATCGTTGTTTAACATTGTTTGGTGTTTCCCTGTACTCATGAAGTGATATGCATGTCCAAGCTCGTGAGCAAGAACGAAAACTTCATTCATTTTTCCAGTCCAAGAAAGTAGGATAAATCCAGCTACATTAGGAACTGTTGCGCAGAATCCACCAGTGCTTTTCCCGATATTTTGAGGGAAGTCAGTCCAACGTTTGTCATAACTTTCATCGATCATATTAACGTAGTCTTCACCAAGAACACCAAGTGCTTTTTTAAGGTAAGAACGAGATTCGTCGATAGTCATATCAACTTCGAAATCTGGATCAAGGTTAATTTTACAGTCTGCAAACTGCATATCTTCAATTTTGTGCTCGCGCGCTAGAAGTTTGATGTAACGGCGAATATGAGGTGCTAAATCTGTCATAAGAGTACGGATTTGACGGTCATATAATTCACGGTTACCATCTTGAGCAGCTAGTAGGTAGTCGATAACACTATCATAACCACGCATTGTAGCAAGCATTTTTTCTTTTTTGATTTGTGATATATATTCATTTGCTGAAGTGTTTTTATAAGTATTTAATGTTTTATAGAAGCTTTTCGCAGCATTGCGACGCACCTCAGTATCATTATCCATTTCGTGTAAGTTTTCATATAAAACAAAACTATTTTCGAAAGTTTTTCCATTTGCTTCAAAGCTGTCGAATTGCATATCTTCGTGCTTAGTTACCTCATATAGATTGTAGTAACCAGGAAGACTCTCGTAATTTGCGATTACTTGTTCAGCTTCTTTAGATAATGTATGTTTTTTCTCCTGAACGATTTTTTCAAAGTAGTATTCTAAATCAGGGCGATAGTTTTTCACGAAATCTTTAATGAATTGTTCATCTAGTTCTACAAGTTCAGTATCGAAGAAACTTAAATTCCCAGCCCATAAAGTAGAAACATCTTCAAATAGTGTTACATTTTGTACTACATTGTCATTAAATCTATCCACTGCCATCGGTAATTCAGCATAGTGAGATAGTTTATAATATTCTTCATAAAGTTCTTCGTATTTTTTAACAGCAGTATCTAAAGTAGTGTAATCAGCTAATTTACCTTCGTAAGTAGCCTTAAAATCTAAGATTTCTTTTTTAATATTCTCTAGGCTCGCTTTAAAATCTTCATCAGTTTTGTATAGAAGAGTCATATCCCAAGTATATTTCTCTTCGACTTCATTTCTTGGTATTAATTTCATTTCAGTCATAGTTTACCTCCTGTGTAAATAAGTCGAATTATATCGATTAATAGTTGCCTATAAGCAACTTAATAATAATTATAATACATAATAGTAGATAGGTAAAGCTAATTATTTGTTTTAGGATAGAATGAATGAAGTGTCGATAAATAGCGCGAGAGAAGTCGATACAAGGTGAACAGGAATAGCGTAAAATAGAACACTAATTTCAAATAATAAGTGAGTTTGTAGTTCTATCGTTTATGGCGAGAAGTATGGTATAATTGAAAAAGAATAATATATATATATAGAAATACAAAACATATTTCCACGCAATAATTATAAAGGGTGACTATGGTTAGAAAAGTTAGTAGAAAAGGAAGGATAGGAAAATGAAGAAAGTATTGATAAGTATAATATCGGTAATAGCAATAATAGTGATATTAATAACAGGTGAAAAATATTGGAATGAATATCAAGTGAAAAAACATGAAGATCAAGTAGAAAAGATGATACATGGAGAAGAGGTAAAAACAGAGCTAGAACATATCCTAAAATTATTGGATAAAAAAGCTCTGACACCAGAAGGGAAAATAAAAAGTTATAAAATAGATGAGGATTATTCAAGAGTAGATTCCGGAGATGATGTAGCTATAAAAGTGATAATAAATGATGATAAAGATCTTACTGTTAAGACAGCTCTATATAAAGATTCTAAAAGAGGTGCTTTAGAGCATAGAGCTATTCTAACATCTGAAAAATTATCAGGACTTTTATCGGATAATGGAAGGTAACAGAATAAAAAAAAATAAGAGTAAATAGAAAAAATATTCCTTAATAGATGAGAGTAGAGAGGGTGATATCTGTATTTACTCTATAAATTTTTTGAGTTATAATTTTAATTAGTAGATTTATTAAACAAAAAGCGAGGTATCTTATGAAAATAGCAGTAGTAGGTGGGGGAATAGTAGGAGCTACATGTGCTTATTATTTGTCAAAAGAACAACGAAATGAAATAGTAGTTTTCGATTATGGTGTAGGTCAGGCTACAAAAGCATCGGCTGGGATTATAAGTCCGTGGTTTTCTAAAAGACGTAATAAACCTTGGTATAAGATGGCTAGGTTAGGTGCGGATTTTTATTTGAAATTAGTTAAAGACTTAGAAGTTGATGGTTATAATACTGACTTTTATTCACAATGTGGAGTATATTTACTGAAAAAAAATGAGGATAAGTTACCTGAGTTAAAAGAACTTGCTGAAAGTCGTAAAGAATTATCGCCGATGATAGGAGACTTAGAGATAATCTCAAAAGAAGAAGTTCAAAAAATCATTCCTAGCTTTGATAACAATGGAGACGTACTGTATGCGAGTGGCGGTGGACGAGTAGAGGGGGAACGATTCGTTAATACTTTACTTTCTGCTTCGAAAGCCAATGTCGTTAAAGAAAAAGTTAGTCTAAAGGTTGTGGGAGATAAGTACGAGATTAATGGACAGGCTTTTGATTTAATCGTACTTGCAACTGGTGCGTGGTTAAAAGATATACTAGAACCGCTTGGCTTTGATGTTGATGTTCGTCCGCAAAAAGGTCAACTAAGGGATTACAAAGTTTCTGATGAAAATACAGGATCTTATCCAGTTATTATGCCTGAGGGTGAATTGGATATTATTCCATTTGAAAAAGGTGTTGTTAGTGTTGGAGCAACACACGAAAATGATATGGGCTTTGATTTAACTATTGATAAACAGCAACTCGATGCTTTTGGTGAAGAAGCGGAGAACTTCTTAGGTGAATTAAAAACTGCACAGATAATAAATGAACGAGTTGGAATTAGGGCTTATACTAGTGATTATTCTCCGTTCTTTGGTGAGGTTCCAACATTGAAAAATATTTATGCGATTAGTGGTCTTGGTTCTTCAGGGTTAACTACAGGTCCGATAATTGGCTATAGTGTAGCGAATATAATTTTAGGAAATGATATAGAATTAGACCCACAAGATTACAATATCGCAAATTATATAAAAATTAAAAATAATTAGAGCATTTTTTAGTAGTATATTATTGATTTTATAAAATCTGTAAATTAATTATAAGATATTTTACAATAATGATATTGTAATTTTGATATAAATGAAATAATAATTCTAAAAGTTTGAAGCAGATTCAAAAGTTCTAAATTTTTAACAAAGTTTATATAAAAACTCATAGACACAGTGGGTTATTGATATCTAAATTTGCTTTATAAAAGCTTTTTAGATATCTAATAAACTGTGCGGGGGTGACTCGACAAAATCTTGTTTCTTAAGAAATCACGATTTTTGAGTCACTCCCTTTTCTTTTATAAAAAAAAATAGCACAACGTTTGCATTTTATGATATAATTGAAAGTGGACTGTTGTACGCATTAGATGTTGTTTTGCGTGCTGACGATATTATTAATCAAAGGAAGGAGATTATTTATGATAGCTGAATACTTATCAGAAGTAAGTACTCTTACACTAATTATTCATTTATTGGATATATTATTAGTTTGGTTCTTAGTTTATAAATTACTAAGTTTATTAAAAGGTACTCGTGGTATGCAACTTGTTAAAGGTATATTAATCGTTATTGGATTGAAAATATTCTTTAACTTTATTGGATTCAAAACGATGACATATATATTTGAACAAGTGGTTACTTGGGGAGTACTAGGAATAATGATTATATTCCAACCAGAATTAAGACGTGCTCTTGAATACATAGGAAGGGTACAGCTATCGAATATCTTCAATATTAATTATAAAGATGTACAAAAAAATTCTACTGAACATATAATCAAAGCTGTTGTTGATTCATCAAGACATATGGCACGACGAAGAATAGGTGCACTTATAGTTTTAGAAAATAACACAGGACTTGATGAGTATGTAGAAAGTGGTATTACAGTTAATGCTGAGGTTACAAATGAACTTATAATTAATATATTTATTCCGAATACACCATTACATGATGGTGCAATGATAATTGATGAAAATAAAATTCGTGCTGCCAGTTGTGTACTTCCTCTATCGGATAATAGATCTATAGCTAGTAGCTATGGGACAAGGCACCGTGCAGCTCTAGGGTTATCTGAAGTGACAGATGCTATAGTAATTGCTGTGTCAGAAGAAACAGGAAAAATTAGTGTATGTCAAAATGGTGTTTTAACTTCAGATTTTTCGACAGAAGATTTAGCAAAATATTTAGCTAAAAACTGGAAACAGCAAGATAAAATAATTAAATAAGAGGTGATATTATGCAACTAAAAGAGAATAATAAGTTAAAGTTAATATCATTTTTAATAGCGATACTATTGTTCTTATCAGTTAATGAAAATTTCAAGAATTTCTCAGTTCTTGGAGGTGATACGAACGATAATGCTACTGCATGGGTTAGTGATATCCCACTTGAAGTTGATTATGATAAAGATAAATTGTATGTGGTAGGTATTCCTAATACAGTATCTGTTAAATTAACTGGATCACAGACGAAAGTCCAGAAAGAAAGTGTTGCTAAGAACTTCAAAGCGAAGTTGAATCTTAGAAATGCTCAAATTGGTGATGATCAAAAAGTTAAAATTGAAATAAATGGACTTGAAAAAGGTGTAGATGGGACTGCAGAACCTTCTACAATAACTATATCTATTAGGGAAAAAGCAACTAGAGAGTTTAGAGTTACGCCGATAGTTAAAAAAGAGAGACTATTGATTGGATATGAAGTAGATAAACTTAGCGTTACGAATGAAACTGTTAAGATTTCTGGAGCAATCGAAAGCCTTAATAGAATAAATGAAGTTCGAGCTGAGAGTGATACTCGTACGAAAATTAATAGAAACACTAGAGAAGAGGCTAAATTAGTAGCTTACGATAGTGATTATAATAAAATAGAGGATATTCAAATAGAGCCGAACTCAACTCTTATGAGTATTGAATTAAATAACATTGAAAAAGAAGTGCCATTAGAAGTAAATACTATAGGTAGCCTACCTTCAGGATATGAGTTAGTTAGTGCTACTGCCGATGTTTCTAAGGTAACTATTAGGGCGGAAGACGCTAATGAATTAGCAAAAATTAATGAAATGTTCGTTGATGTTGACTTGAGTGATGTTAAAGAAGAAACAGAAGAGCGTAGTAATCTAAAAATATATCCAAAAGAAAATATAAGAATAGCGACAGATACGCCGATTGTTAAAGTAACAATCAAGATAAGGAAAAAATAAAGATGACAGACAAAAAATTGATGTTTTTAGCTATTAATATGCTTATAACGGTTTTCAGCTTAGCTATAATAATAGGAACTATGTTTATAGAAAACCAAAGCGTCAAAAAAACAGCTATTTTTGTGGCGATAACGATATTAATAGTTCAGAAGTTAGTAGAGATAAAAGTAATTGAAGAGACCCGAAAAGTCAGTATTGTCATATTACTTATAATTATTGCAGCTGCAGGGTACTTCGGTTATAGATTATATTAAAATATAAAGAGCTTGGGGGAAGATTTGGAAACCTGATTAGAATTCATGTTTTTAAATCGCCCCCGCAAAGTTTATTAGATAAGTAAAAGCTATGATTTCGTAGGGTATTTATTTGTAAACTATTGCGACATAGTATGTAGTTAAGTTTTATCTTGATTATATAAATTAACCCCTTTGCTCATTTAAAGAATTAGTAGGAGATGTTATGGATAAATTATTTTCATCAAAAATATATATAAATCATAGATTTAAGCTAATTATGGCATTGGATTTATTGACAGTAATATTGGGAGTTGTAGCATCTATATTTTTGGGTAAGGCTTCGGATCCATTTTCTATGTTGAATGACCATCACGTAGAAATAGCCGAATTTTTAGTGATTTCACTTGTGGTTTATACAATTAGTTTTTATTTGTTTGGTACTAATAAATCACTATGGTCTTACTTAGGTGTAAATGAAATAGTAAATATCTGTTTTTCAGTAGTACTAGGGGATTTAATCACTAGTATTTTATACCAATATATGCTTCCTGATACATTTTCAAATGTTAGGTTTGCAATTTTTTCACCGTTATTAATAATCGCAGGAATGATGTTTATAAGAATGCTTTACCGTGCTTTACGAGAAAGAGAAGCGGGTAAATATGGTGCTAATTCTTATAAGAACACATTTATAATAGGCGCAGGAGATGCTGGGTATATCTTGTTAAAAGAACTATCTAAAAACAATATTTTCCGTGCCAATGTAGTTGGGCTTATCGATGATAACAGAAAAAACTCTGTAATTAGTGGGGTTACTGTTGTTGGAACAACATATGATATGCTAAAACTTATTCCGAAATACGAAGTAGAACAAGTATTTTTAGCTATTCCTTCAATTGGAGCATATGATAAAAATAGAATATTAAACGTACTAAAAGAAGCGAATGTTACTGTTAAAGTAATGAGCTCAGGTATTGCTGTAGAGGATGGAGAAAGTATTTCTAAACACTTAAAAGACGTGTCTATTGAAGATTTATTAGGACGTGGTGAAGTGAAACTGTCTCAAGGTGAGATTCGTTCATATATTAAAGGGAAGAGTATTCTTGTTACTGGTGCTGGTGGTTCAATCGGAAGCCAAATTGTTCGAGAAATATTTAAATTCAAACCTAGTCAACTCGTTTTAGTAGATGTTAATGAGAATGCATTATACATGCTGGAGCGTGATTTAGATTTTGAAAAATCACATAGTAAAGAATATAACGATATACAATATATTTCAGAAATAGTAAGTATTCGTGAGAAAGCAGCTTTAGCTGAGGTGTTTGATAAGTATAAACCGGATGTAGTGTTCCATGCGGCAGCACATAAACACGTTCCTTTAATGGAACGCCGTCCACAAGAAGCGATAAAAAATAATGTTTTCGGAACGAAAAATGTTATGGATGTGGCGATTGAAAAAGAAGTAGAAAGATTTATTATGATTTCAACTGACAAGGCTGTAAATCCAACGAATGCGATGGGAGCTTCGAAACGTTTAACAGAGATTATCTTACAATCAAAAGGTAATAAGTATAAAACAAAATTTGCTGCGGTTAGATTTGGTAATGTACTAGGTTCTAATGGTTCTGTAATTCCTATCTTTAAAGAACAAATTAAAAAAGGTGGACCTATCACAATTACTCATAGAAATATTATTCGTTACTTCATGACGATTCCAGAAGCTGCGCAGTTAGTATTGCAAGCTGGGTATTACGCAAGTGAAGGTGAGATTTTCCTACTAGATATGGGAGAACCCGTAAAAATAATAGATCTTGCGACAAACTTAATCAAACTATCAGGATTAGAACCATATAAAGATATCGATATCGAAGAAATCGGTCTAAGACCTGGTGAGAAGATGTATGAAGAGTTATCATTAGACTACGAAAGTAGTGAAAAGACTGATAACCAAATGATTTATAAAAATACAACTTTAGACATTGATGTAGACGAATTAGATAGAAAACTAAACGAATTAAAATCAATGTTAGGACATTCAACAAATGAAGAAATACGTAGCAAGTTGTTTGAGATAATAAATTGTTATAATGGATAAAAAAGAGAGCGATTCAAAGATGATTTTGAATCGCTCTCTCTAGCCATAGGAATGACTCGAAAATCAAGATTTCGAAGAAATCGATTTTATCGAATTCCCCACTAGCTAGTGGTAGAGAGTGGCATTTTTATTTTTCTAAGTTTTTAGTTTTTTTATCTATATAGTTAGTTAGAGCCCAAGATAATACTATAGGTAAGATTGAATAAACAAATTGGAACACTGATAATATGGTTTTATATTTTTGTGTAAAATCCGGACTAACTGCTCTATCTAATATTAATAATAGTACGATACCAAATAACAGATAGAATACTAGAAATATATAATATCTTTTTTTAATTTTTTCTGTGTTAAACATAAGATACCCCCTGAAACGCAATTGTGTTTTAATTACCAACAACATTATGAAAGAATTATCCTCCGCACTTTTAACATAACACAAAATATTAAAAAATAAAAGACTGATAAAATCATTGTTTTTATGGTATAACGAAAGTTAGTGATGTTATTTGAAGAGGTAGTCAACATAACGTTACTTAAAAGAAGATATAATGATTGAGCACTGATTTCAAAAGAGTAAACTTTTGAAGTTGGTGTTTTTTAGTTGTTTTAATTTGATATACTGTTTAAAGAAACTAATACTGTGTTGTAGTTGTTAAATTAATACTATTTAAGTTATAATAATATTGTAAGAGATTTAGAGGATGGGGGAGTATTTATGGAATTTAGACAGTTAAACTATTTTATTACAGTTGCGAATAAAAGAAGTTATTCTTTAGCGGCCAAGGAATTATTTGTCACACAGCCTACATTAACGTTGGCAATAAAGAAATTGGAAAAGGAATTTAAAACTACTTTATTTGAGCAAAATAATAGACGTTTAGAGCTAACAGAAAGTGGGCAAATGCTCTATGAGAAAGGTATTGTTTTATTGAAATCATATAATAATTTAATCGATGAAATGAATGCATCTAGTGAAGAAAGTAGAGAGGTGCTGAAGGTAGGTTTAACAGTATTATTTGCAATTCAATACATGGAAGAAATTTCAAGTTTTATAGCTAGACATCCAAAGGTTGAGTTGAGTCTAATTCAACATGGTTCGAAACAATTACAAAGGATGGTTGCTAATGGTGATCTAGATTTAGGATTACTTTCTTTTCCACAGTATGAGAAAGATATTGTTATGAAACCTATTGAAAGAAAAAAGGCTTCGTATGTTGCTGCGATTGTAGTTCCTTCTAATCATCCTTTGGAAAATAAAGAAGAGATTACTATTGAGGATCTAAAGGATGTGAGAATAAGTTCACTTACAAAAAATTATGTCCTAGGAAATGAAATTTGTGTGAAGTGTAGGGAGAGGGGTTTTGAACCGAACATTGTTTTTGCCGATGATAATTGGACTGTTCTTGTAAAGAGTATTTCGATTTTTGATAGTGTGGCTATATTGCCTGCTGAGTTCGAAGATATTAGTCAATTCCAAAATACGAAGTGGATACCGTTAGCGGAAAAGATGGAGTACAAGGTAGGAATTGCTCATAAAAAAGATGAAGATGTTTCTGATATAGGAAAACTATTTATAGACTATATACTCTCAGAAAATATAAAGAAAAAGTAGAAAACATAGAAAAAGGAAATGGGGTTGACCCAAAAGTCCTAGATTTTAAAAAAAAAGTTCACGAGCAAACTCATAGACGCAGTGGTTTATTGATATCTAAATTCGCTTTATAAAAGCTTTTTAGCTATCTAATAAACTGTGCGGGGGTGACTCGACAAAATCGATTTCTACGAAATCACGATTTTTGAGTCACTCCCACTACCCTTTTTATAGACCATACACATAGTAGTTTAAAGTATAGTAGTTCTATTTTTCGAAGATATTATATTTTTCTTCGTTATTAAGAACTCTCAGTGCGCCTGATGCTAGAGCCTGCATTTCTTTTTCACCTGGGATAATGAACAACGGAGCGATAAATGTAACTCTTTCTCTAACTTTATCTGAGATAAAATTAGAACGTGCTATTCCACCGGTAAGAATAATAGCATTCACTTTTCCTTTTAATACCGTAGCTAATTCACCTATAGCTTTTGCTATTTGATAAGCCATTGCTTCTAATACTAGTTTTGCTTTTTCATCACCATTATCCATAAGTTCATGGATTTTTCTGGCATCATTTGTTCCGAAGTATGAGACAAGACCACCTTTTTTACGTGTAAGTTCTGTCACTTCAGATTTAGTTTTTTCATAGCATAAGTTAATATATTGTTTAAGTGGGATTCCACCAGTACGTTCGCTAGAAAACATTACTTCGTCATCCGAAATAACATCGACCATACGTCCATTTTCATGCGCACTAGAACTAGAACCACCACCGACATGAACGACTATAAAGTTTCCCGATTCGTAAGGGATATTTAACTTATTGGCCACATCATGAGCAACAGCTCGCATATTAAGTGCGTGGCCGACACTTTTTCTATTGATTAGGTTTGAACCAGAGATACGAGCAACATCATTCATTTGATCGACGGTAACAGGATCATATATGAAAGAAGGTGCAGACTCAACACCAAATTTTTCCGCAACACTCTTAGCAAGTGATGCACCTAGATTAGAGGCGTGTTCTAATAGAGGTCTATTTTTTAAACAATCTATAAGATTCTCATCTACAAGAATAGCCCCAGCATCTACTGGTGGAAGAAGACCACCACGCCCCACAACTGCATCAAACTTATGATTAGGTATCTTCTCTTTAATTAGTAATTCAATATCAGTTAATCTAAGAGGTAGTTGCTCGAAAATATTATTAAATGGCTTTAGTTGTTCTAATGAATAGGTAATCTCATGTGAGAAGATTTCTGTAGTGTTTTCATAGTATGCAACCTTAGTAGAAGTTGCTCCTGGATTTATAACGAATATTTTTTTCATATTAATTCTCCTTATCTGCTAGTAGTGCTAGAATTAACGAGTATTTTTTTTCGGTATCAGAAGCGGAGCGTGATGTTAGTACGATTGGAACAGTTGCTCCAAGTATCAATCCAGCCATTTTGGCTTCTGCCATTAGTATTAGTGATTTAGAAATACCGTTACCAGAAACTATGTCAGGAACTACTAGAACATCAGCGTCTCCTTGGATATTCCCTGCATACTTTTTCTCTTGTGCAATATTTTTATTAAGTGAGATATCGAGTGATAATGGTCCCTCAACAATTAGTGTTTCATTATTTTTGAAGTGTTTAGAAATTTCATCAGCTTCTACCGAAGATTTTTGTTTAGGATTCACTACCTCTGCGGCAGATAACAGACTGAATTTTATTTTTTCATAACCAAGAGATGTAAAAATTTTAGAAGTTTCTTCGATTATTTTTATTTTCTGTTCTTCAGAAGGTTCAAGAATCATTCCGCCATCAGTTATACCTAGAAGTTTATTATATTTTGGAATATCTAGTAATGCTAAGTGGAAAAGGACAGAACTTTTTTTAATTCCTGTTTCTTTATTTACTACTTCTCTTAAAAGCGTTGAAGTAGGAAGATTTCCTTTCATAATAAAGTCAGCTTTCCCCTTTCTAACTAACTCTATACCTTTTTTTGCAGCAGATACATCATCTTCTATATCTATGATTTCAAAATTACTGTTTTTAGTATTTATATCTAGTAATAATTCATCTATTTTTTCTTTAGAATCTATTAGAATAGGCACTAAATAGCCTTTGTTAGCAAACTCAAAAACGCTATGAAGAGCATGATCTTGAGCAGCTTTTATAACGACGATTATTTTAGGTTTAGTTATTTTTGTTTTAAAAATGTCATCTAGTTGATTAAAACCTTCTAACATAATTTTCTCCTTTCTTTATGAAGAAAGAAACAGAGAAGTTAAACATCCCTGTTCTTTCTTTAAAAGTTAAATTTTAGGAATGAATTGCTTTTTTTAGAATGATATCGGCTGCTTCAACCACGACTTCATTAAGTGAAGGGTGTCCGTGGATAGTTAGAGAAATATCATCAACTGTCAGTCCTTGTTCTACCGCGAGAGCTAATTCTGCGATTAGATCACTAGCTCCTGGACCAACGATAGCTGCACCGATAATTTTATTGGTGTTTTTTATTGCGACTATACGGACGAATCCTTTACTTTGAGAAATCGATAAAGATCTTCCGTTATGTCCGAATGAATATTGACCAGTTACTACTTCATAACCTTTTTCTTGTGCTTGAGCTTTTGTATATCCTACGAGTGCTATTTCAGGTGTAGTAAAGCATACTGTTGGGATGGCAAAGTAGTCGACTATTGCCGATTTGTCTCCATTTAATGCTTCAGCAGCGATTTTTGCTTCATACATTGCTTTATGAGCTAATGTAGGGCCTTCTACGATATCACCAATAGCAAATATATGTTCTTTAGTCGTTCTACGTTGTTCATCAACTTTAATTAATCCGCGATCTGTAACTTCAACGCCGGCATACTCTAAGCCAAGTTCGTCGAATTTTGCTTTTCTACCAACAGATACCAAAACATAATCTGATTCTATAGTAAATTCTTTTCCATCAACAGAGTAGTTCGTGATGACAGAATTGTCAGTGCTTTTTGCGTTATTAGCAGTGGCATTCGTGATAATTTCTACACCTTTATTTTTTAGTTCTTCAATTACTACATTGGCTATATCGTCTTCAAAAACTCGTAAAATTTTTTCTGTTCCTTCAATGATAGTAACTTTTGAACCAAGTGAAGCATATGCTCCAGCTAATTCAATACCAATGTAGCCACCACCGATAACAACTAGTGATTTGGGTACTTCAGTAAGATTTAAAACTTCAGTAGAACTAAGTATGCGATCTTTGAATTTAAATCCTTTAATTTCTATCGGTTGTGTTCCAGTTGCGATAATAGCTTCTTTAAAATGATAAGTATTATTATGGAATTCGTCTAAAATTACGCTGATAGTTTTATCGTCTATAAAATTAACCTCACCATAAATTACATTAACACCATTCTTTTTCAATAAGCCTTGAACACCTTTGTGTAAAGTTTCTACAACTTCTTCATTTTTCCAATGTTGCGTCTCAACAAAGTCTATTTCTGCATTATCAACTTTTATTCCACGAGATGATTTTTTTATTTCTTCAAATTGATGTCCTACAGATATGAGAGCTTTTGAAGGGATACAACCACGATGTAAACAAGTTCCGCCCACTTTTTCTTTCTCGAATAGGGTAACTTTTTTACCTAGTTGAGCTAATTTAATAGCTGCGACGTAACCACCAGGGCCGCCACCAATGACAATAGTATCTAGTTCTTGAATAAAATTTCCTACTACCATAATTATCCCTCCACTAACAATAAGTCAGGCTCTGCTAAATATTCTTTAACAGTATTTAGTGCACGTTGTGCCGTACCACCATCTACGATTCTATGGTCAAATGAGAATGAAAGTTTAAGCATTGGGACAAGTTTTGGTTGTTTGTTTTCATCTGGGATGAATGTTTCTTCGAAACGACCAAATCCTAGTATAGCTACTTCAGGTTGATTGATGATTGGTGTAGCCCAGACCCCACTTGTAGCAATTGCTCCAACATTTGTAATAGTCATAGAACCATCAGTTTGTTTATCTCTGCCTAATTTTCCAGCATGAGCAAGAGCTGTGTTCTCATCTAATTCACGAGCTATTTTGAATAGACTCTTGAAGTTAGCGTCCTTAATGTTTGGTACGAATAAACCATGTTCAGTATCGGTTGCGACACCAATATTAATGTAATTCTTATATATTATCTCTAATTTTTCGTTATCTACAGAGGCGTTTAACTCTGGGAATTTTGCAAGAGTTGCTGCCACAGCTTTTATGAAGTATGCTGTGTAAGTAAGTTTAATATCTCTATCTTTTGCTATTTGTTTCATTCTATTTCTATGTTCAACAAGTTTTTCAACATTTACTTGGTCTAGAACTGTTACGTGAGGTGAAATAGCCTTACTGTTAACCATTGCACGTGCAATAGCTTTTCTGATGTTTGTCATAGGTACTCTTGTAGTATTGTTAGTACTATTTGAAGGAGAAGGTTCAAATTTTGGAACTGCTGCCACCTCAGTTTTTTCGCTAATAACTTCGCTCACAACTTGAGGTTGCTGAACTGGTTCAACTTCTTTAACAGTACCGTTATTAAGGTAATTTTCAATATCTTCGATTGTAACCAAACCGCGCTTACCAGTTGCAGGCACTAGTCTAAGATCGACACCTTTGTCTCTAGCATATTTTCTTACTCTAGGGATGGCTAATAATCTAATATCAACATCAGATGAATTATTTTGTTTTTCTACGGATTTAATAGTCTCGCCAGTTTTATTATCTTCAACTACGGCAGTTTCTTGTTCCTCATGTTTTTCTACATTTTGATCTGTTTCAATATCAACGATAACTGAACCAACCTTAGCCATTTCCCCAACTTTTGCATAAATTGTTTTGATTGTTCCAGAAACAGGAGACGGCAGGGCAACAACAGCTTTATCACTTTGAATTTCTACTAAAATATCATCTTCTTTTACAGTTTCTCCGACTTTAAAACCCCATTGAATAATTTCACTTTCATGAAGACCTTCTCCACTATCTGGTAAAATAAATGAATAAATCATATTAAGTCCCTCCATTCATTAAAAGTCATAGACTTCTTTAACTTTATTAACGATGTCTGCTGGAGTAGGTAGCCAATATTCTTCGGCTAAACCAAATGAAAATGTAGTATCGGGTGATGTAACTCTTCCAACAGGCGCATCTAAATACATAAATGCACGTTCAGAAATTTCTGATAGAAGTTGTCCAGCAACCCCAGCTTGACGTTGCGATTCTTGAACTACTATTACACGTCCTGTTTTCTTAACAGAAGATATAATAGTTTCCATATCGACAGGAGAGATAGTTCTAAGGTCAACAACTTCAACAGAGATACCTTCTTTTTCTAATTGTTCAGCAGCTTTTAAGCTATAGTGAACCATAAGACCGTATGTAATGATTGAAACGTCTGTTCCTTCTCTAACAACACTTGCTTTGTCTAATGGTACACGATATCCTTCGTCTGGAACTTCGCCTTTAATTGAGCGATACATTCTAAGATGTTCTAGGAATATAACTGGATCATTACTTTCGATAGAAGAAATTAGTAAACCTTTTGCATCATAGGGATTACTAGGAATTACTACACGAAGTCCAGGGATTTGAGCTAAAATTCCATCTAAACTATCTGAGTGTAATTCAGGAGTATGGACAGGCCCTCCGAATGTAGAACGTATAGTAACTGCCATGTTTCGAGTATTTCCTGAACGATATCTAAAACGAGCTAATTGAGAGTATACCGCATCGAAACCTTCTAAAATAAAACTTAGAAATTGAATTTCAGGGATAGGTCTAAATCCTTCAGCAGCTAATCCAATAGCAAGTCCCAAGATACCTGATTCAGCTAAAGGAGTATCTAATACTCTTTTATCTCCATATTTTGCCTGTAAACCATCTGTAATCCTAAAAACTCCACCGTTGACCCCGACATCTTCACCGAATATTAAAGTTTTTTCATCAGTTTTTAATTTGTAATCAAGTGCTTCTGTGACTGCTTGCGCAATAGTTTTCTCAGACATATTAGTTCGCCTCCCTTTGTTTGTATATCTCGATTTGTTCTTTAATGTTTTGGGTAGGAATTTCAAACATATTTTCTAAAAATGTTGAAACTTTTTGTTTTTCAGCTTTGTTTATTGCAACCATCGCTTCTTTAATTTGACGTTTTACATCATCGATGGTTTCTTCTTCTATTTCGCTATTCCATAATCCTTTTTTCTCAAGATATTTTCTTAATCGAATTAGTGGATCTTTTTTCTGCCATGATGATACTTCTTCATCAGTACGATAACGAGTTGGATCATCTGACATAGTGTGTGGTCCTAGACGATAAGTAAATGCTTCGATTAAAACTGGTCCATGCTCAATTGCGTATTCGCGTGCTTTAGTTACAGCGGCATACATAGCTAATGGATCCATACCATCTACTTTTATACTAGCAATACCAGCAGCAACCCCTTTTTGTGCTAGAGTTATTGCTTTAGTCTGTTTAGATATAGGAGTAGAGATACCATATCCATTATTTTGTAAAATAGTAATTAAAGGAGCATTATACACTCCAGCAAAGTTTAATCCTTCATAGAAGTCTCCTTGAGAAGATCCACCATCTCCACAAAATGCTAGTACAACATTATTTTCCCCTTTTAGTCGTTTTCCAAAAGCAACCCCAGCAGCATGTGGCATCTGTCCACCTACAATAACTTGAGGAGAGAAGGCGCATAATGATTCAGGATATTGGTTAGCTTTTAAATGACCTTTATACCATAAAAAAGCTTGTTCTATTGTTAAGCCGCGAATAAGTAGTGGCGGAATATCACGATAGGTAGGAACAAGAAAATCATTTTTTTCAAGGGCGAAGGTTGTCGCTAATTGACTAGCTTCTTGACCACCGGCAGGTGGGTAGTTACCTAGAGCCCCTTGTCTATTTAAAATAATTACTCTCTCGTCATATGTTCTACCAAAAACTAGAACTTTCATTAATTCCACTAGTTTTTCATCACTAATATCAGGAAATAAATCTGGATTAGTAACTTCACCATCTTCGTTTAGAACTTGATACATAGGGAACAATTCAGCTGGTTTCTTTATCGAATCTTCGAATGTAAATGGTCCTTGTTTAACAATTTTCATAATTTATCACTCCTTAAATTTCGTATTATTGAAAACGATTTCTATACTTTAATTATAATGGATTTATACAAAATTTACTAATTGTATTTTTTTATAGTAATATTAAAAAAATTTATATTAATTAATTGTTACTTAATGATACAGATTAATATTTTTGAGGATATAGCTTTGAATTATCTTTGATATTTCAATAGATGAATAGAGTGTGGTATAATATTTAAGTGAAACAAATAGGAATGATTTACGAGGTTTAAACTATTAAGATTATATAGTTTACATCTAAATTGATAGCGAGGTGATTGAATGAGTAAAGTTTCAGGAAAGGTAACAAAGGTTGAAAGTAAAGGGCTGTATATAAAACTAGAAAATGGTAAAGATGCATTTTTACCTAAGGAAAATATGTTTATAGGTAAAAAGAAAAAGTTAGAGGAAATTTTTTCAGTTGGTTTTGTTATTAAAGCTGAGGAAAAAAATACAAAAGATTCTTTAGTGATCTTAACACAAAAAGAGTTAAAACAAGTCGAAGGTGAAAAGAAAAAAGTAGAGAAAAACTCAAAAGAAAAACAGAATAAAAAGAAAAATAAGCTGAAGACGCCAATTAAAAAAGAAGTTAAAGAACAACCAGAGATTCAGAAAAAACAGGAAGTACAGGAAGAAAAACAGGAACCTAAACAGGAGACAAAAACTTTAAAAGACTTGAAAAAACTTCAATTCATAGGAAACATGAAGATTTCTGTAGGAAAAGGTAAGAAGAGTAATATTACCGAGCTGTCTGAGGAAAAAGAAGAGAAAAAAGAAATTCTACCAGCCCCAGAAGGGTTACTAGAAAATATAATCTCAACGACGAAGCAAGCTGAAGATAAGTTTGAAAAAATAAAGAAAGGTCTTCAAGAGAGAGGTTATCTAGATGGACATTAATATTTTATGGCGAAAAACTGATAAAATAGCACTAGGTCTGTCAGGAGGGGTAGATTCTATTGTTCTGTTTCATCTACTTGTAACGAAGTATAAAGAAAGCTATAAGGAACTGGTAGTATTCCATATAAATCATGGTTTAAGAGAGCAATCCTATGAAGAAGCTGAATTTGTAGAGAATTTCGTTAAAAACTATAACGTGAAGTTCTACAAAAAAGAGCTAAATATGAATGAACTGGCAAGAGATAGCCACACATCAGAGGAAATGCTCGCAAGGAAACTACGTTATGAAGCATTCGAGGAAATGTCTTCATTAGAGGGTGGAGTGAAGTTAATAACTGCGCACCATAAAAATGATCAGGTAGAAAATATTCTTATGAGACTCCTTAGCGGGCGTAGTATGGATTATAACTTAATGATAGAAGAACAGACTACTATTGGAGAGTTAGAGGTTTATCGTCCATTATTAAGTGTTTTAAAGGCTGAACTTGAGCAGTACGCTGATGAAAATAACTTGAAATACTACGTTGATTCAACAAACTTCGATACAGACTACACTAGAAATAATATAAGGCACAACATCGTACCTCTATTAAAAGATGTGAATGCTGCAAGTTTTGATAATTTAATCAATTTTTCTAGTTATTATCAAAATGTTAATACTGAATTAAGAAATAAAGTATTAGAAAACAAAGCTGACTATGTGATTTTTGAAGCAGAAGGTAAGGTCGCATTAAACAAAGAAAAATTATTAAAAAATACTAAAGAAGAAGTTTATTTCTTACTAAGAGATATATTAGCAAATAATTTTAGTATTTTCGATGTGAAACAAAGAGCGCTATTTGCAATAATAGAAGACTTAAAAAGTAGAAATAACAACAAAAGTTATGATTTAAAAAATAATTTAAAAATAATTAGCGAATATAATAGTATTTATATTCATAAAATCGAAAAAAAATGTTATAATGATAGGATAGAATTAATAATAGATGAAGTAGATATTAATAAAGTTTATACATTTCATCAGAGTAATTTTCTAATAACGACAACTAATAACTCATCAGAAGTAGGATTTAACAAGGAAGACTTACCGCTCGTAGTTACGACTAAGAGAGATGGAGATAGGATTCAAAGAGGTAAAGTTAGTAAAAAACTTTCCCGTCTTTTTATCGATGAAAAAATCCCTAAAGAACTTAGAGATAAACTTCCAGTAATTCGCAATAAAGATGGGGTTTTAGGAGTTTTAGGAATAAATACTAAAGTCAACAAAAATAAAAAATATGATTATTATATAAACATGAAAGGATAAAACAGTGGAAAATTTATTAAAAGATATCGAGAAAGTTCTATTTACACACGAGGAAATCGTAGTTGCTAGTAAAAGAATCGCTAAACAAATTGAAGAGGATTATAAAGATAAATGTCCTGTTCTAATTTGTACATTAAAAGGCGCATTACCTTTTATGGCAGAACTTATGAAGCATATTGATATTCATGTAGTTACAGACTTCATGGATGTATCTAGTTATCACGGAGGAACTGAATCTTCTGGTGTAATTAAAATCAAAAAAGATTGTGGAATGGATATCGAAGGTCGTCACGTAATTATCGTTGAAGACATCGTAGATACAGGAAGAACTCTTAAAGCTCTTATTGAAAACCTAAAAGGAAGAAATGTTGCTTCTGTAGCATGTGCTTCACTAGTAGATAAACCTGAAACTCGTGTAGTTGATGTTGAAGCTGATTACATCGGAATAGTTTCACCAAATGAATTCCTAGTAGGGTTTGGTTTAGACTATGATGAGAGATATAGAAACTTACCTTATATCGGTGTTCTAAAAGAAGAAATTTACTCATAATAATATTTTAATCAAAAAAGGTCAAAATATTAGTCAAACTTTAGTTACATATGGTAAAATAAATTATGTTTAGAAAAATGATAGGAGGAAAATTGTCTATATGAATAATAAAAAAAGACAAAACCCTATCCTTGGTATGCTTGCGTTAATCGTTATTGCGATTGGATTATTTGCTTATTGGCAGCAAGACTTACCTGGGACAACTGAAAAAATAGACTATGCTAAACTTGTTCAGACTATTAAAGATGACAAGGTTAAAGAAATAAGTCTACAAAGAAAAGATGAGAACTACAATGTTAAAGGTACATACTCAGAAGGAAATAAGAACTTCGAGAGTGTAGTTGCAGCATCTGATTCTGAAGTACAAAAACAAATTAATGAAAAAGCTAAAGATGGAAAATTAAGTGTAGTAGAATATAAACCAGCTGAAAAAACTGGAGCAATCTTATCATTCTTAGGTAATATTATTCCATTTATCTTAATGATGGGGCTATTAGTTTTCTTTATGTCACAAATGCAAGGTGGCGGTGGAGGTAAAGTAATGAGCTTCCAAAAATCTAAAGCTAAAAAAATCGATGGCGGAGAAGCAAAAGTTACATTCAAAGATGTAGCTGGAGCTGATGAAGAAAAACAAGAACTTGCAGAAATGGTTGAGTTCTTAAAAGATCACCGTAAATTCACTAAAATGGGTGCTAGAATCCCTAAAGGTGTCTTACTTGAGGGGCCTCCAGGGACTGGTAAAACTTTACTAGCTCGTGCTGTAGCTGGTGAAGCAAAAGTACCATTCTTCTCAATCTCAGGATCTGACTTCGTTGAGATGTTCGTAGGGGTTGGGGCTAGTCGTGTTCGTGACCTATTCAAAGAAGCTGAAAAAAATGCGCCATGTATCATTTTCATTGATGAGATTGATGCTGTAGGACGTAAACGTGGAAGCGGAGTAGGTGGAGGAAATGACGAACGTGAACAAACTCTTAACCAACTTCTTGTTGAAATGGATGGATTCGATGGTGAAAAAGGTATTATCGTAATTGCAGCTACTAACCGTGCTGACGTATTAGATAACGCCCTTAGAAGACCAGGTCGTTTTGACAGACAAATTAAAGTTTCTACACCTGATGTAAAAGGTCGTGAAGCAATTCTTAAAGTACATGCTAAAAATAAACCACTTGCTAAAGGTGTTGAACTTCGTTCATTAGCAGAAAAAACTCCAGGATTCTCTGGTGCGGATCTTGCTAATATCCTTAATGAAGCAGCGTTATTAGCAGCTCGTGAAAACAAATCTAGTATTGATAAAGAAGATCTAGATGAAGCTATGGACAGAGTAATCGGTGGTCCAGCTAAACGTAGTAGAGTATATACTCCAAAAGAAAAACGTTTAGTAGCTTATCACGAAGCAGGTCACGCAATCGTGGGTATGGTACTTGATAGTGCCGATAAAGTGCAAAAAGTTACTATTATCCCACGTGGTGATGCTGGTGGATACAACCTTATGATTCCGGAAGAAGAAAAATACTTCCAAACTCGTACAGATTTAATCGACAAAATTTGTGGATTACTTGGTGGACGTGCTGCAGAGCAAATCTTCTTTAACGAAGTGTCTACAGGTGCTCACAATGACTTTGAACGTGTAACAGCTATTGCACGTGCGATGGTTACAGAATATGGTATGAGTGAAGCTGTAGGTCCAATGCAAGCTCCATTCCACGATCCATATGGTGGACGTCAACTTTCAAGTATCGGTAACTATTCAGAAGAAATGCTGAAAGAAATCGATAAAGAAGTTCGTAAAATTATTAATGAATGTTACTCAAAAGTTCTTCACATTATTGAAACTCACAGAGAACAATTAGAACTTATTGCACAAACTCTTATCGAAGTTGAAACAATCGATAGAAAAGAAATCGTTGCTCTTTACCAATTTGGTAAAATGCCAAAAGACTTAGACGAAAGAGAAGCAGAACAACTAGATAAAGTAGTTAATAAGAAATATTACGAAGAACAAGCTCGTAAAGCCAAAGAAGAAGCTGAGAAAAAAGCTCAAGAAGAAGCTGAAGTAGAAAAAGAAAAAACTGACTCAAACGAGGATAAATCTTTAGAGGAAGAATAATAAAGAAACCCTAGATTTGGAACTAACCAAGTCTAGGGTTTTGTTATGTTCTTTTGAAAAGTTATTATATCAATGTTTAGGTGATATTCACAATCTAAAGTGAGCGATAAATGAGCGATAAAATTTCTATTTTCTTCTCGTAAAGAAGTGAACTGTTGAGATTACGAGCGCAAGTATGACTATATAAATTACTTGAGAAAATACTAATGGTGTAAAGTAATTTTTCAAGATAAATATATTAACTCCTACTCCTATAATTGCAGCTATACTCAACAGAGAAAGTAGTGCGATTTTATATTTATTAAGAGGTAGGCTAACTTTAGCAACCATACAAAGTCCGTTTATTAACGCAAGAAGGAAACAGATGAATTTCGCTTGTGAATTGTCTGTGATAGCAAAGTTTGTCAGTAGCACTGTAGCTACTAAAATACCACCACCGATTGCAGCGTTTGTCAGTATATCCTTCATGAAGTTATTGCTTACCTTTTCCTTATTCGCTTCAAAAGTCAGGAAGAAGGATGGAATACCGATTGTTATCGCTGAAATTATCGTGAACTGAATCGGAATAAATGCGAACTCCAAGGCGAAGATTACACTAAGTATTGAGAAGACAATCGAGAAGAATGTCTTTGTTAGGAATAGGGAAGCCACCTTTTGAATGTTATTAATAACACGACGACCTTCCATAAGTATATCGTAGAATACTCCGAAGTCATCTGTTAAAAATACGATGTTTGATACGCTTTTTGCGGCGCTGGTAGCACCATTCATAGCAAAACTAATATCAGCCTTTTTTAAGGCAAGAACATCGTTAACACCGTCGCCACTCATAGCGACAGTCTTACCAGCCTTTTGTAATACGGCTACCATTTTTTGTTTTTGTTCTGGAGTAACACGTCCAAAAATATCATTCTCAAGAACAGTTTTTTCGAACTCCGCATCAGTAACTTTAGTCATATCGATAGCCTTAGCATTTTCTTTGAAACCAGCTTTCTTAGCGACACCGTACACGGCTACATGGTTGTCTCCACTAATTATTTTTACTTCAACACCTTGAGATTCAAAGTATTTGAATGTTTCTTTTGTATTTTCTTTTATTTCATCCGATAGAACTACATGTCCTATAAGTTTCATATTAGTAGGGACGTTTGTACTGTCTTCAGTATAGGCTAATGATAATATTCGATAACCTTCTTTTTTCAGATTCTCGTAGTATTTATTCATTTCATCTGAGAAACCTAAAAATTCATATGCCCCGAAGAAATATGTTCCACCATTTTTTAGTTTTATAAATGAGTATTTATTTTTACTAGAAAAGGCTCCTAATTCCTCTACATCCCACTGTTTTTCACATGTTAAATAATTTTTTAAAGCTCTAGAAGTCGAATTTTCATCATCGAAGTATGCAAGATAACTTGATAATTTTTCTGCAACTTTATCATCAATTTCTACAACGTTCATATTACCTGTAGTAATAGTTCCTGTTTTATCGAAACAAAGAACATCTACTCTAGCAAGAGTTTCCACGCAGTATAGTTCTTGAACTAAAACTTTCTTTTTAGCAAGTTTCATCGCAGCAACCGCAAGAGAGACGCTGACAAGAAGTATTAAACCTTCTGGAATCATACCTACTAAAGCTCCAGCACTACGTAGGACTATTTCTACATAACCACGTCCTAGACTAGCACCACGGATGTATAGCATAATTGCGACAGGTACTAATAGAATAGATATAACTTTTAAGATCTTATCCATATAGTCACGAAGTTTCGATGGATATTTCTTAAATTCTTTAGTGCTTTTAGCAAGTTTGTTGATATAACTATCCTCTCCGACAGCAATAGCCTTTACTAAACAACTACCACTAACTACGTTACTACCACTCATTACTTTATCACCAGCAGTCTTAAAGATATTGTCACTTTCACCGGTTAATAGTGATTCGTCGACCTCGATACTACCTTCGATGATTTCAGCATCAACAGGAATCTGATCACCGAGATTTAAGTGTAGATATTCTCCAAGGACGATTTCTTCAGAATCTATATTTATTATTTCATTATCACGGTTTACTCGGTATTTACTTCTACCTAGCAAACTCAACTTCTCAAGGGCATTTTTCGAACGAACTTCTTGAAAAATACCAATTGCAGTATTTATAGTAATTACACCTAAAAACAACATATTTTCAAATCTAAGTGTCGTGGCTATAAATGCTGCTAAGACCAAGTTCATAGCATTGAAAAAAGTAAAGATATTAGAAAAGATAATCTCTTTAGTAGTTTTATAAGGTTTTATTTCACTAATATTTTTTTTCGCTTTAGTTACTTCTTCACTAGTTAAATATTTCATTCTACCTCCGCCATAACTATAATTTTTATTAGTTTCTATTTTATCACACTTTAGTATAGTTTGGAAAATTAAAGAATACTGTATTAAAGATTATAGTGTTTGTAAAATTTAATTGGGGTAGAGTAATGAAAACAAATTAGAAACGCAAGATCTATTAGTTAATTTTACTTGTATATCTGAATATTGATTTTGATTTTCAGAAATTATATGTTAAAATATAGAAATATACTTTAAATATATTTAAAAAGATAGGAGATGAAGAAATGAAGCTGGCTAAAAAAACAGCAGTAAGTGTGCTAAGTGCAGCATTACTACTAGGAAATATCAGTACATTTAATTATGGAGTATCATCAAAGATAACATTAGCTCAAGAAGAAAAAAAAGATGAGCTATCAAATGTTTCAAAAAGTGAAGAACATAAGTTCCAAAATGATGATAAGGTAAAAGTTATTGTTAAATTAAAAGGTGATGTTGATCCTAATAAGTTAAAAACTAAAGAAGGAATTAAAGAAGTTACGGAATCAACAAAAGCACCTAGGGAAAAGGCGTTAAAAGATATTAAAGATAAAGGTATCGATTATGAAAAACTGTTTGAGTACGATACATTGATGAATGGTTTTGCCTTAGAGACTACATTCTCGAATGCTAAAAAAATTCAAGAGTTAGACTTTGTAGATACTGTTGAAATGAGTGTCAGCTACAATAAACCAGAAAATGTAGCAAGCGAAGAGGAGAAGAAAGACAGCACTGAAGCTAATGATTTTTCTAAAGCTTTAGACAGTTATAATCTTATTAATATACAACCTCTTTGGAATAAAGGATATAGAGGACAAGGAAAAGTTGTCGCAGTATTAGATTCTGGACTGGATCCTAATCATCCTGTGCTTAGATTATCAGATAATTCAAAATCTAAATACAAATCTAAAGATAAAATTGAAAAAATAAAAAAAGAAGCGGGTATAGACTACGGTAAGTGGTATAGTGAAAAATTACCATTTGCATTTAACTATAACGACTGGAATAATGATATTAAACAAAGTGCTTATAAATCACATGGTATGCACGTTGCTGGGACTGCTGTAGGTAATCCTAAGGAGAAATTTACAAATGGTGATTACGTAACAGGTATAGCCCCTGAAGCACAGTTAATTTTTATGCGTGTATTCTCAGATACTAAAAATGCTGGAACAGAGTCTTATATTTATACAAAAGCGATAGAAGATGCTATTAAATTAGGCGCAGATACGATAAACCTAAGTTTAGGTTCACCAGCTGGTTCAGTAGTAGAAGTGGGTGATGGTTTAGTTCGTGCAATGGATGTTGCAAAAAAAGCCGGAGTTAATATAGTCGCAGCGGCAGGAAACAATGCATTCTTTGCTAGTGGACAAACAAATCCAAGTGCAGCTAATCCTGATTACGGAACTGTAGGAAGACCATCGGTTTCTGAAGATGCAATTTCTGTAGCGAATATTAGTAATAGTGTTCTTAACAGAGAAATAGCAAATATCGAGCAGCTTAAAGATAATGCTGATTTTGATAATGGAAAAATGCCAATTTTTAGTTATACTAAACAATTTGAGAAAAAAGCATATGATTATGTATATGTTGGAGTTGGTAAAGCTGAAAACTATGCTGACAAAGATTTAACTGGGAAAATTGCCCTTATCCAACGTGGTGGAAATAGCTTTGAAGAAAAAGTTAAACTAGCTAAACAATACGGCGCAGCGGGAGCGGTAATCTACTTCAATGAAGGAGATACTATTTATAATCTAACATTAAATGGTCAGGATAAAGATTTCCCTGTAGTAACAACATACTATAAATTTGGTAATGAACTTTCTACTCATGAAGGGGAATATAAAATAACATTTAATGGAACATGGGATAAACAAGATAATCCTAAGAAAAGTGAATTCGATGAATCTACTGGTTGGGGAATGAGTGTTGATGGATACTTAAAACCTGACGTAACAGCGCCAGGAGGAGATATCTTATCATCTTATAATGATGGAAGATATGGTCTAGATAGTGGAACAAGTATGGCTTCACCACACGTTGCGGGAGCTATAACTCTTGTGAAACAAGTATTATCAGAAAGATTCCCGAACTTAAGTGCAGAAGAAATTCAAGGATTAGCGAAGAGATTAATCATGAGTACAGCAAATCCTCAGGTATATTCTGATGGATACACAACAGCATATAGATCACCACGTCTTCAAGGTGCAGGTTTAATAGATGCGAATAAAGCAGCATATGGAGACCTTTATGTAACTGGAGAAAATAACTATGGAAGTGTTTCTTTAGGAAATGTTGGAGATAAATTTACTTTTAAATTAGTATTACACAATCTATCAGACAAAGCTCAAAACCTACAATATGCAGCTCACCTTACTACAGATAATTATTATGGTGAAGATGCAGGGGCTGACTGGAGTGGAAGACTGACAATGACACCTAAGAAGTTAGTGACAACTGATTGGGCTACAGTAGAAGTTCCAGCGAAAGGTGAAAAAGAAGTTGAAATTACAGTTGATGCTACGAACTTCAAAGAAGAATTGGAAAAAGTATTCACTAATGGATATTATCTAGAAGGATTTGTAACTTTTTATGATGAAGAAAGTGCATTAAAAGCAAGTATTCCATTTGTAGGATTTAAAGGTCAGTTCCAAAATCTACCAGTGTTAGAAAAACCAATCTACTCTATGAAAAATGGAGAAAAACCAACATATGAATATGGTTATACTTCAAATCCTAATAACTGGGATTCATTAACGGAAATGAACTTCACTGGAATGTTAACAACATACAAAGAAGATAAAAAAGATAAGAGAACACTAGCAGGAGCGTATGTAAATCCTGTTACTGGTGAAAGATTCTTTACTGATAAAATTTTCTTCTCACCAAATGGTGATGAAAATTATGATGAAATAGGAATGAGAGGGGTATTTTACCGTAACTTCGAAAACCTAAAACTTTCAGTATATGCTAAAGATGATGTAGAACGTAAAAATCCACTTTACCAAAATGGTAATGGTTCTGGTAACAAAAACTTCTACAATAACACAAGTAAAAAATACACATCATTAACTATGACAAACTGGAAAGGTGTTGATAATAATGGTAACCCTCTTCCAGATGGAGAATACCAATATGTAGTTTCTTATAGTGCAGCAGTAAGTGGTGCAGATATGCAAGAGACAACATTCAATGTAGTAATTGATAGAAAAGCTCCAAAAATCACAGGTGCTAACGGTGGTTACTACGATGAAGCAACTCGTAAATTCACACCATATCCAGTACTAGAAGATGGAAGTGGAGTATTCTACAAAAAATTAAGCTATGGTAAAAATACTATTGCAGCAAATGAAGACGGAAGTTACACAATTCCAGAAGGCGTAGAATTAAAAGATCTTACTTTTGAAGTAAAAGACTTCGCAGATAACAAAGATAGCATTAATTTATCAAATGTTGAAGGTAATGGTAAAGGAAGTCTAGAAGTAGAAGTTAAGAAAGGTGATGGAACTGGAAACAATTCACGTCGCTTACGTTACAAAATCACTAATGAAAAAGGTGAAATCGTAGGGGAAGACTTCTCTAGAAATAAACGTACATACCAGGCATTACCGTTTGGTAAATACACTGTTGAAGTAGTTATGGTTGATGGAGAGTACAAACTACTTACACCATCAAAAGTTGACTTTGAAATAACTAAAGATAAACCAACAAAAGAAGTTGAATTTAGAGTAGATGAAATTAGCAGAAATGCTACAGAAATCAGCTTTGACAAACAAGTTCCAGCAGGAACAAAAGTTTACGCAGTAGCTCAAGACGGTACTAAAGTATCACTTCCAAGAAGTTTATACGGAAAAAATGCCTTCCAGAAAAACTTAGAAAATGGAACATACACAATTCAAATAGTAACACCTGAAGGATATATTCCGGCAGAAAACAATTTTGAATTAGTAGTAAAAGATGGTCATAATAAGAAACAAGTTGTTCTAAATGTTGCAGAAAAAGTAGCAAGTGTAGGAAGTACTGAGAACTCTAAAGCACAAGGTACAGTAGATTTCACTGAGAAAAAACTTTATAATAATTACAAACTTGTCGTAACAGAACCAACTGCAGAAGAGAAAACAAATATCCAAAAACAATTAACAGAAGGTAATGTAGACTTAAGAAAATATGATGTTGAATACTTTAACATTCATATTGTAGATGAAACAGGAAAAGAAGTTAAAGTTCCTGGTGATAGAAGTGTAACTTTAGATTTAGCAAAAGCTCCAGAAAGATTCTTCCATGAAAAAGATGGAAAATTAACAGCTGTAAGCAGTGTTAATTATGCAGATGGTAAGCTAACATTTACTACTGATAGCTTCAGTAACTTCGTAGCATTAACTCCGAAAAATGCTCCAGTAGAAAAGAAAGCGGAAGTGAATAAAGCAGAGCTTCAAAAAGCAATAGAAGCGGATAAAGCGTTAGATGAAACTAAAGAGTATAAAAATGCAACTATCGAAGCTAAAGATGCATATAACAAAGCATTAGAGGCAGCTAAGAAAGTTCTTGAAAATGAAAATGCAACTCAAGAAGAAGTAAATAGCACAGTAGCAACTCTAAACGCAGCTAAAGTAACATTAGCTAATTCACAACAACAAGAAGTTAAGAAAGAAGTAGACAAAGCTAAATTAATTGAAAAATTAAAAGAAACTGAAAAACTTCAAACTGAGGTTAAATTCAAAAATGCTGGACAAGATAAAAAAGATAACTTCGTAAATGCTATAAAAGAAGCGACAGTAGTTCTTGATAACAAAGATGCAACTGTAGAAGAAGTTAAAGTAGTGTTAGAAAAATTACAACAAGCTGAAAACGCTCTTGATGGTAAAGAAGTAGAAGCTCCGAAGCCAGCAGTTGAGGCACCAAAAGAAGCTCCGAAACCAGCAGCTGAAGAACCTAAGAAAGAGGAGCCAAAACCAATGACTGAAACTCCTAAGAAAGAAGAAGGAAATAAACCTCAACCTGAAGGACCAAAAGTAGATAAGAAAAAACTAAATGAACAACTAGGTCATTTAGCAGAGGTTAAAGAGAAAGATAGTTTTGAAAGTGCAAGTGCAGAAGATAAGAAAGCTTATCTAGATGCAGTTCAAAAAGCACAAGAGCTATTAGCTTCAGCTACAGCTACTCAAGAAGAAGTAGATAAAGCATTAGAAACATTAAAAGAAGCGGAGAAAAAAGTCTATAAAAAATCAATTAAAGATATTCTAGGTGGTTTTGTTGGAAAAGAAACTAAGAAAGAAAATACATTTAATGTAGATGAAGATTTCGGAAAAGTTTCAAAATCTAATTCATTATTGGCGAAAACAGGATTAGATAATAATGCGACAGCTTACGCTGGAATTGCAGTTCTAGTTTTAGCAGGACTGACTGTTTATGTAAAACGTCGTAGACAAAAATAATATAACATATATCGACTTCAAAAGTTAGAGTTTATTCTCTAATTTTTGAAGTCGTATTTTTATATTAATAAATCATTACGACTATGAGTTCTTATATAAACTATTTTAAAATTTAGGATTTTTTGTTAGTCACAAAAAAGAATTATAGTATGTCTCAATTATAGACATACATCTAAGTAAGATATATAATAATAACAGGCGATACGGAGGAAGTATTTAAATTATGGAAAAACTAGATTATTTAATAAAAACACTAAATTTAGAGATAGAAATACCAGAGGGTAAACAACAGAAGAAAGATTTATTTAGAACACTGATGAATACATGGAAGGTGTCGGAGCTACCGAGTGAATTCTATGAAGTGCAAGACGAATACTTACAAGAAGTTCTAAAAAATAAAGGAATAACAAAACTAGAAGAATTAACTGAAATTGAAAAAGATATTTACGTGTGGCAAGGAGACATTACTACATTGGAAGTAGATGCGATAGTTAATGCGGCGAATAAAGCGTTACTAGGATGTTTAATTCCGCTACATAGATGTATCGACAATGCTATACACTCGCAAGCAGGATTACAACTTAGAAAAGAATGCGATGAAATAATAAAAGAGCAAGGAAGTTTTGAAAAAACAGGACAAGCCAAAATAACAGCGGGATATAATCTACCAGCTAGACATGTTATTCATACTGTTGGGCCGATAATTTATCGTGTTGTTGAAGATGATGATAAGGAACTACTCGCATCATGTTATAGAAATTCTCTAAAACTAGCTTTAGAGAATAATCTTAAAAGTATTGCTTTTTGTTGTATAAGTACGGGAGAATTTAGATTCCCGAATGACCTTGCTGCAGGAATAGCAGTTGCTGAGGTTAAGAAATTCTTAAGTGAAAACCCTAATGCTAATTTAAAAGTAGTATTTAATGTATTTAAAGATTTAGATAAAAAATTGTATGAGGACATATTAGGTTAAGAGAATCAAGAGATAACAAGATTTTTGATTTAAATGTAGATTTGTGTTAAAATGTGAATGTAAAAGTGACCGTTTGCACTGACTTTACTAATAATTTCTTGACTCACTACGTTCGTAGAAATTATAGTAGTCGTAGTATAAATTATTCGTAATATTTTTCTTCAGTCTTTGACTTTGAAAAATAAACGACTAACTTAAAAGACGGTAGCTCGTATTTAAGATTATATTAAATAACCATCTACTCGGCTAAAGTAAAGATGGTTATTTTTTATTGTCCTTTTTAAGTGCTGAGATGCACACGCCAACTATTGTAACAATCAAAAGATTAATTCCAATAATTGTTTGTATGATTTCATATGCAGACAACTTGCTACTCCTTTCGTCCAGATTTTGTTACTTATGAGCATAAGCACCATCTCCTTCCATAGAAAAGTAGCCACAGCAGTGGGAACTAGAAAAAGAAGATGCTAATTTTTAGCACCTTCTTTTTAAGTTCCTGTTGCATACGCTATTCGTAATATTTTTCTTCAGCCTTTGGCTTTGAAAAATAAACGACTACCGCAATCCTTATTAGAAGTATTATACCCCCTAACTTCTCTCTCCATCTTTGATTATATCAAAAGATAGATTGGGTTTCAAAGAAAATAAGGTAATTTTAAAGTATTATTTTAAGACTATTTCTAAGCAATCTTTTCGTATTCTGATATTCTATTCTTCCGCAAAAATCTGAGTTGCTTTTACCGCACGTTTCCAACCTTTATATAGTTTTTCACGTTCTTCTTTGTTCATAGTAGGAACGAATAGTTTTCCTGCTGTATTTAGATTCTTCAGTTCATCTAAGTTTTTCCAATAGCCAGTAGCAAGACCTGCTAAGAATGCAGCGCCTAATGCTGTTGTTTCTAAGTTTTCAGCACGTGCAACTTTAACACCTAGAATATTAGCTTGGAATTCTAGAAGGTAATCGTTGTTTGCAGCGCCTCCGTCAACTTTAAGAAGAGGTATTTCTACATTAGCATCAATCTTCATAGTATCGATAATATCGCGTACTTGGTAGGCGATAGATTGTAATGTAGCTTTAACCAAATCTTCTTTTGATGTGGCACGAGTTAAACCAAAGATAGTCCCACGAGCATTTGGATTCCAATAAGGAGCACCTAATCCTGTGAAAGCTGGCACTAGATATACTTCGTTGTTATTTTTAGAATTGTATGCTAATGATTCTGTTTCAGATGATTTTTTAATTAAACGTAAACCATCTCGTAGCCATTGAATGGCACTTCCTGCGATAAAAATAGAGCCTTCTAAAGCGTAATAAACTTTTCCATTTATTCCAAAACCAATAGTTGTTAATAGGTTGTTTTTAGAAAGTTCCATATTTTCTCCAGTATTCATAATAATGAATGAACCTGTACCGTATGTATTTTTTATCATTCCTTTATCAAAGGCAAGTTGTCCGAATAGAGCAGCCTGTTGATCCCCGGCAAGACCACTAATTGTAACTTCGCCACCGTAGAAATGATAATCTATAGTTTTTCCGTATACTTCTGAATTAGATTTTACTTCAGGTAGAAGAGATTCTGGTATATTTAGAATTTCTAAAATTTCTTTATCCCAAGCTAAATCTTTAATATTAAATAACATCGTTCTAGCTGCGTTTGTATAGTCAGTAATGTGAGTTTTTCCACCTGTAAGTTTCCAAACTAGCCATGTATCGATAGTTCCAAACAGTAGTTCGCCATTTTCAGCTCGTTGTTGAGCTCCAGGAACATTATCTAAAATCCAACGTATTTTAGTAGCCGAGAAATACGCATCAACTACTAAACCAGTCTTTTTATGAATCATGTCTTTGTAACCATCGCTAACAAGCTTATTAGCTATATCGGCACTTTGTCTACTTTGCCAAACTATCGCATTATAAATAGGTAGTCCAGTGTTTTTATCCCAAATTACAGTAGTTTCACGTTGGTTTGTAATACCGATACTATCAATTTGGTTAGGTTTTATTCCGCTTTCGATAAACACTTCTGCGATTACTGATTGTATAGAATTCCAAATTGCATTAGCATCATGTTCAACCCATCCAGACTGTGGGAAAATTTGCGGAAACTCTTTTTGACTACTCGCTATTATTTCTGCTTTCTTGTTAAAAATTATTGCCCTAGAACTAGTAGTACCTTGATCTATTGCCATTATGTATTTTTTCATACTCCACCTCGAAATAGTTATGTCACTAATATTATATCATTTTCTAATAATGTTTAAAAGCTGAAGACAATGGATAATTGTATATTGAAAGCAGGGATCTCAGTAAGAAGAGAATAGATTATTACATAGCGTATTATTAGCGTTTTTCGTGTTTTTTTTATAAAATAGAGAATGATAGTTTTTAAAATAATTTATTATAAAATAAAGGAGAAATATAATGGATAGTTTACACAAATCTTTAACAGTGTTACTAGAAAAATTAGAGGAAAATGGTGTTTTACAAAAAGAAAAATTTAATACAGTGGCTCTTAAAACAGAGGAGCTTGCGAAACATATTCGCGATCGTTTCGCTAAAGAACATGCCGATTTAGAAATTCGTAGACTTTTAGAAAAAGTACACTACGCGAATACTTATGAGGATAAAGTGCTTAAAGAAACAGCATTTTTAGTTGATGAAATTAGTGAATATATGTTCAAACTTGAAGTTGCAAATCGTGATTTCGTAGTAGGTTACTTCAATACTTTAATTATTAATCCTGCTATAGAAGCAACAGAGTACAACTTCGTGTTAATGGAAGTAGAAAGCTTAATCGAAAATAGCTTCTTAGAGTTACCTGAAGAAGAGGAATAATAATGAAAATTTTAATTCCGACAGCTAAAGAACTAAACAAAAAAGCAGCGCCGCAAGAAGCGTTAGAACTTAGTGAAAAAAGTAATGAAATAGTTGCTGAATTCGCTAATTTTAGTGCCCAAGATTTAGCTAAAGTTTATAAAATTAAAGAAGATAAGGCGATAGAAGAATTTGCTCGCTGGCAAGATATAAAAAACAACACAGCAAAAAGTTATAAAGCATTAGAATTGTTCAATGGTTTAATGTATAGAAACATAGATCGCGATAATTTTGATGAAGCTGATAAAAAGTATATAGAGAAAAATGTATTTATTACAACGTCGTTATATGGTGTAATTGGTGCTTATGATTTGATTCAAGAACATAGACTAGATTTTTTACAAAATGTAAAAATTTCAGGAGAGTCTTTAAAGAATTTCTGGCGAACTAGTTATGATGAAAGTGTAAAAGATGAAGACATTGTTGTTTCATTATTATCTAGTGAGTTTGAAGAAGTTTTTTCAAAGAACCAAAAAGAGAAATTTATTAAAGTTAGCTTTATGGAAGAAAAAGAAGGAAAGTTAAAAGTACATTCGACGATTTCTAAGAAAGCAAGAGGTAAATTTTTAATAGAACTCGTAAAAAACAAAGTCTCATCAATTGAAGAAATGAAAAAAATAAAGTTTGATGGATTTGAATTTAGTAAAGAACATTCAGAAGAAAAAGTATTAGCTTTTATAGCTAAGAGATAGAATAAATAAGGTAGAGTGTAATATGAAGGAAAAAATAAAGAGGATAGAGGAAGATGAAATTAGAAACTAAAACCAGTAAATTATATTACGGATTTCCAGTAATATTAATAGGATATAAAGATAAAAAATGGAGATACAATGTGACAGCTTGTAGTTCATCATATTCTTTAGGTGATATGATTACAGTTGGACTTTCGACAGATAGCAATGCGGTCGATAATATTAAAGAATATGGAGAATTTACCGTTAACGTACCGTGTCAACAAATACTTAGCAAGGTTGAGATTGCTGGTTTCCATTCAGGTCAAAATAAAATTGGAATGGCGGATATGACATATGATCCAGCAAAATACATTGATGCACCGATAATGGATGAGTGTATTTTATCGCTTGAGTGCAAAGTAGAGAGTGTTTTAGAATATGGGAAATATACGAATTTTGTAGCTTCTATAAAACGCAGAGTAGTTTGCGAGAATCTTTTAGACGAAGAAGGGAATATGAAATATACACAGTTTAACCCAATTTACTTTATGGGTGATGATAATAAACGAGTATATCGATATTTTAATGAACAAAGTAAAAATCATGGAGAAAATATGGGATGTTCTTCAGAAGAAGACGAATATAATCCACTTTGCGGATAATATCGATTAAACAGAATTAGAGAATATTGAGGAAAGGAGGATATTAGTATGTATTACAATTTGCAGGTGCATAGTGCCTATGATCTTTTGAACAGTACTATAAAGTATGAAAGTCTGTTTTTGAAATTAGCAAGAGATAATCAAAGGTCTGTTGTTATCGTTGATCCGAATATGTATGGAGCGATAAAAGCATATAAAGAATCTAAGAGAGCTGGAATTAACCTTATTCAAGGATTAGAAGTAAGCTTAGGATATGGAATTGGTTTTCTTAAATTTAACATACTGTGTAAATCTGAGAAGATGTTCTATAAATTATTAGAGATTTCTACTAAGTTTATGAATGGAGAAGAGTGGACTATAGAAGATTTTTCTAGTGAGATGAAAGAATACAGTGATGACTTTGTTTTAATAGTTGTTGATGAACTTAGAGATAGTATGGAATTTTCATACTTAAATAATCTTTTTAGCAATTATGATTTTTACTTCGGTTTTAATGAAAGTTTTCAAGTAAGTCCTTATAGTTTTTATGAAAATATTGTTTATACGAAACCTAGTTACTATCTTAATAAAGAGAACTATCAGCAAGTCATTGTTAGTCGTGCTATTCGAGATAATAAAAAGCTAAATATACAAGAACTAACAATAATTTCAGGAGATGAATTTGTAAGAAAGCAAAAAGACTTTGAAGAAATATTAGCACTTGGCGACGAAGAATTACAAATGATTTTTAAGAAGTCATTTGAAAATCAGCAAAATATTGTTGATAAGTGTCAATATGAGTTGAACTTTTCGGGTTATCATCTTCCTAAGTATGTTTATGGAGAAAAAGAAGACATATATTCTAAGTTTTCATCAAAAGAGTACTTGCATTTCTTAGTTCAAAAAGGTGTAAAAGGAAAGTTAGTTGGTAAAGATTTATATCCTTATAAAAAACGTTATAGTTATGAACTTAAGATTATCGATGAAATGGGCTTTAATGATTATTTCTTAATTGTTTATGATTTTGTGAAGTATGCGAAAGATAATGGCATTCTAGTAGGTGCTGGACGTGGTAGTGCTGCGGGAAGTTTAGTTTGTTATTTATTAGATATAACAGAAGCGGATCCACTAGAATACAATCTTCTGTTCGAAAGATTTTTAAACAAAGAGCGTATATCTATGCCCGATATCGACATCGACTTCCAAGATACTAGACGTGATGAAGTTATAAAATATGTAGAAGAGAAGTACGGTCAGGATAAAGTTGCGCAAATTATTACTTTTACAACATTTCAATCGAAAAGTGCTGCACGAGAGTCGGCGAGAATATTGCAGTTTGATGAACAGACTTTAAAATTTATTAGTAGTAATATTAGTTCGACAAGAACATTGAAAGAATGTTACGAAATGTCAGAAGAGTTAAGGGCATTTATTAATCAGAGTAATATTAATAAACGTTGGTTTAGCATAGCGCTGAGTTTAGAAAACTTACCGAAGAATCCATCGGTGCATGCAGCTGGGATAGTAATAAGTGATGATAAACCGCTGGTTAATTATGCTCCGCTTGCAGAATCAAATATGACGAAATATTTAACGCAATGGACGATGGATGATGTTGAGAGTGTTGGTTTATTAAAAATAGATTTCTTAGGTATTAGATATCTTACGATGGTATCGAGTGTTGTTGAAGAGGTAAAAAAAGAAAATCCAACATTTGATATAACGAAGATAAATTACCAAGATCCTAAAGTGTATGAACTATTTGCTAAAGGTAAGACAGAAGGTATCTTCCAGTTTGAATCTAGTGGGATGAAAGAGAAACTGAATCTCTTGAAACCTACTGAATTTAATGATATTGTTGCGATGAATGCTCTTTATAGACCGGGGCCAATGGCTCAGATTGAAGTCTACGTGCGAAGAAAAAATAAAGAAGAGCAAGTGGTATATCCGCATCCTCATTTAGAGAAAATATTAAAAGATACTTACGGGGTAATAGTCTATCAAGAACAGATTATGCTGATTGCGGTGAATTTCGCTCATATGAGTTTGAATGAAGCGGATAATATGAGAAGAGCTGTAAGTAAAAAGAAAAAAGAAGACTTAGAGTACTATGGACGTATCTTCGTAGAGAAGAGTGTTGCTGTAGGATATGATCTGCAAGTAGCTAAAAAACTTTTTGATCTTATCGTGACTTTTGCGAACTATGGTTTTAATAAGAGTCACGCGGTTGTATACAGTATGCTTGCTTATCGTTTGGCGTACTTAAAAGTTTATTATACTAAGTATTTTATGACAGCTTTATTAAACAACGTAATTAGTAGTGAGAAAAAAATTAACGAGTATAAGCAAGAACTTAATAACCTAGGAATAAATCTGGTAAAACCTGATGTGAATAGAAGTTTATCAAATTTTAGCGTTTATAAGAATGATATTGTGTTCGCTTTAACTGCGATTAAGAATGTTGGCTATAGAAGTGGGTATGAAATAGTACAAGATAGAATAAATTTTGGACGCTACTTAGATATAGATGATTTCTTAAAACGTATGAATAAAAAAGTAGACTATCAAGCGGCGGTTTCTTTAGTTAAGGCGGGAGCTTTGGACACTTTTGGATATAATCGTGCTACGTTAATGAAAAAAGTTGACGATTATTATTCAGATAATAGGCAGTATATTAATAATGTACGTGTTGCCTTATCTGCAGAAAGTGGTTTAACGTTAAAGGTAGAAGAAGTAGAAGATTATTCTATTACTGAAAAAATTCAGATGGAAAAAGAAGTAACGGGTACATACTTTTTAAAACATCCCGTTCAAGTTGAAAAAGAGAAATATTCTTATCTGCCATTACAGTATATAGGAGCTGAGCTTAGTGATAGTTATGTAGAGATAATCACAAGAAAAGAAATTAAGACTAAAAACGGTGATTATATGGCATTTTTAACTGTAAATGACGGGAAGAATGACTATGATGTTACTGTGTTCCCAAGTGTTTATAAGTACGCTAATGTATTTATAAAAGTAGGAAGTTTTGCGGTAATGACATTGAAAAAACAGCTTCGAAATGGAAGGGAACAGTATATCTTAGAAAAGATTGCAAGTCTTAGAAATTATAGAGAGTACTGCCTTAGTAATATAAAAATTATCTATACGATAGTTGATGAAGAAATACTTAAATTTTTAAATGAGTACAAGTCTGAGGTAGGTAGAGTAAAGGTTGTAGCTCTGCTGAACAATGATTCTAACAGAGGTAAAACGATATCAATAGAAAACGAACAGGAATTTGTTCAGAAATTTTTTGAAAATTTCCCAGGAAAACGTATCAAAATAGCATACTCTTAAAAAAACAAAAAAATTCGAACAAAAATTAAACAAAATTATGTTTTTACTAGAAAAAATAACAAAAATATGATATTGTTGATAAGTAAATTAAAAAATAATTAATAACAAATACGAGGAAGGTAAGACTACATGAAAAAAATAGCAGTTTTAACAAGTGGTGGGGATGCACCAGGAATGAACGCAGCTGTGCGTGCCGTTGTAAGAACAGCAATCTATAATGGATTAGAAGTTTATGGAGTATATCAAGGATACAAAGGATTAGTAGAAAACAACATTAAAAAACTTGAAGTTGGAGATGTTGGTAACATCATTAACCGTGGAGGAACAATGCTTTATTCAGCTCGTCTTCCAGAATTCGCTAACCCAGAAGTTAGAAAAGGTGCTATTAAAAACTTAGAAGCATTAGGAATTGATGGATTAGTAGTAATTGGTGGAGATGGTTCATACCGCGGAGCTATGGCTTTAAGTAACGAAATGAATATCCAAACTATCGGAGTTCCAGGAACAATCGATAACGATATTTGTTGTACGGATTACACAATCGGATTCGATACTGCGCTTAACACAATTGTTGATGCTATTGACAAAGTTCGTGATACAGCGTCAAGTCACGAGCGTGCATTCATTATCGAGGTAATGGGGCGTAATGCAGGGGACTTAGCATTATTCGCTGGTATAGCTGGAGGAAGTGAAAGTCTTCTAATTCCAGAGAAAAAAGAAGATATCGAAGAAGTTGTTGCACGTATTAAAGCTGGTGAAGATCGTGGTAAAAAACACTCAATCATCGTACTTGCTGAAGGTGTAATGGGTGGACAAGAGCTAGCTGCAAAACTTAAAGAACTTACAGGAGAAGAAGTAAGAGCAACTATTTTAGGACACATCCAACGTGGTGGTACTCCAACAGCTCAAGACAGAGTATTAGCATCTCGTCTAGGTAATTATGCTGTTCAACTATTATTAGCTGGAGAATCAGGACGTGCAGTAGGTATTCAAAATAACAAACTTGTAAGTACTAAATTCGAAGACGTATTTAGTGATGTTCACAACGTGGATCTTTCAATCTACGAAGTTTCTAAACAACTTTCAATTTAGTTTGAAAAACGTTTTCTTTAGATGAAAACAGTATTATTCAAGAAAATATTTGAAAACATAATGAAAATGAGTTAAAATATTAAAAGATAAAAAATTAAGAGGTATATTTATGATACAGAAAAAAACTAAAATAATTTGTACAATTGGACCTAAGTCTGAAGATAAAGCAAAACTTATTCAAATGGTAGAATTAGGGATGAACGTATGTCGTCTTAACTTCTCACACGGTGACTACTCAGAACACGGAGCAAGAATTCAAACTATTAAAGAAGTAAGAGAAGCTACAGGAACTAACTTAGCTATCCTTTTAGATACTAAAGGACCTGAAATCAGAACTAACAACATGGAAAATGATGCAATCATGTTAGAAACTGGAAAAGACGTTATCGTTTCTATGACAGAAGTTCTAGGAACTCCAGAAAAATTCTCAATCACATATGGAGAATTAGTACACGACGTTAAAGCTGGAGACACTATCTTACTTGACGACGGATTAATCGGATTAACTGTAAACAGCGTAGACGCTGAAGCAGGATTAATCTACACTACAGTACAAAACGGTGGAGTACTTAAAAACAAAAAAGGAGTTAACGTTCCAGGTGTATCTACAAAATTACCAGGTATTACTCCAAAAGATGAAGAAGATATCCGTTTCGGATGTAAAAATGATATTGACTTCGTTGCTGCTTCATTCGTTCGTACTAAAGAAAACGTACTAGAAGTTAGACGTATCCTTAAAGAAGAAGGATGCGAACACGTTCAAATCATCCCTAAAATCGAATGTCAAGAAGCTATCGATAACATCGATGAAATCATCGAAGTATCTGACGGTATCATGATCGCTCGTGGTGACCTTGGGGTTGAAGTACCAGCAGAAGAAGTACCAATTATGCAAAAAGATATTATTGCTAAATGTAATGCAGCTGGTAAATTCGTAATCACAGCTACTCAAATGTTAGACTCAATGCAAAAAAACCCACGTCCAACACGTGCCGAAGTATCTGACGTAGCTAACGCAATCTACGATGGAACTGATGCAATCATGTTATCAGGAGAATCTGCAGCAGGTGCTTACCCAATCGAATCAGTTCGTACAATGGCTACAATCGCTAAACGTACTGAAGAAATGCAAGATTACTCTCGTATCTTAAAAGATCGTTCTAAAAAAATTGTTTCTAAAGATATCACAAACGCAATTGGAGTATCTGTAGGATACACAGCTCTAAACTTAGACTTACACACAATCGTAACTTACACTGAATCAGGACAAACAGCTAGATTAATTTCTAAATACCGTCCAAATGCAGCTATCTTAGCTGTAACTCCAAGTGAAAAAGTTGCACGTGGATTAAGCTTAGTATGGGGTGTAGACGCTCAAATTTCTGAACAAGTTAAATCAACTGACGAAATGTTAGATACAGCTAAAAACATCGCAGAAACTTCAGGATACGCTAAAAAAGGTGATGCTATCGTAATCACTGGAGGTATCCCAGTAAACACTTCAAGAAGTAATGTTGGATCAACTAACTTCTTAAAAGTTTCAGTAATCGACTAATAGTAAATAAAATAAGAAGAAGTAGGATAAATTCTTACTTCTTCTTTTTCGTCATATAAAAAACTAAGATAATGAATACGATGTTGAATAAAAAAACAAAAAGTGGCCCGTAATGGACCGCTTTTCGTTATATGAACACAAAATAAGAATTTAGGGTAAATTGTTATTTTGTAGTAATCGGAATTTCTTCCGATATTAAATTAAAAGTTTTATTGTTAAATAAATTTAACAATCGAAAGGAAATTATGACTATAACTAGTATAGCCGTAAAAATGGAAGAATAATATACTTCCACAGTTTTAAGAACAATCTAGACGATTGTATGAGGCATATAGACATATCCTCTTCTATCTATTATCTCATATAATGCTTATCATATGCTATTAAGAAATTTTTCAAAATTTACGTTTAAGATGATGTGGATTTTTTGAAGAACTTCTGAAACGATATTTTAGTAATAATTAATATCAAAATGCAACAAATAGTATAATCGAAAAAAATATAAATAATATTAATTATACTAAGATATTTTAATGATAAAATTATCCTACTAACTGTTTACATCTTTATTGTAACAAAATGAGTGTAGTTGTCAAATGAAATAAGGTTTTACAAAAATAGTTGATGTAAATATATTTCTATATTTAAATATGTATATACAATATAGAATGTTATCATATAGTTAATAGATAAAAATATTTAGGTTATGCAAACTTACAGATAATATCATTTGAATAGTCACAAAAATATAAAAAGGAATAACCAATAAACATTATCAAGTATATTCCTTTTTATGAAAAGATTTAGAATCAATGAATATAATACAAACTATCTGTTGACAATATTAGGAGAATCTCCAGTAGTAATTACTTCTACTGCAGCGTTTAATGCACCTTCTACAAGATTTTTAACTGCTGTTTCTGTGTAGAATGCAGTATGTGGAGTATAGATGATATCATCTCTATCTATTAATTGTTGCATTAATGAATCATCGAATTCTTTATTTGAGAAATCTTTAGGAACATAATTTCCTTCGTTTTCATATACATCAAGGCTAGCTCCTAATAATTTTCCACTATCTAGAGCGCGAATAACAGCTTTAGTATCAACAAGAACACCACGAGCAGCATTCGCAAAGATAGATCCATCTTTCATTTTACTGAAGAAATCATCATTTACCATGTGAGTATATTCTTTTGTAGCAGGTACATGAATAGTTACAACATCAGATTGAGCTAGTAATTCGTCGATGCTGTCAACATACTCTAAAACTTCACGAGCAGCGTCAGAAGGATATAAATCATAACCAATAACTTTGCAACCTAGTCCTTTAAATAGAGTTGCAGCTTGGCGTCCAATGTTCCCTGTTCCTAGGACCCCTACAGTAAGAGTTTTTAGTTCTCGAGAAATAATATTTTTATTCCATGTGAAATCATGTTTCTCAACATTGTTAAGTATTTTTTTTATATTTCTACTAATATATAAGACAGTAGTGACAACATGTTCTGCAATTGCGTTAGGAGAATATCGAGGAACGTTAGTCATGCTAATTCCTAATTCGCGCATATATTTTATATCATAAATATCAAATCCTGCCATTCTGTTTGCGATAACTTTAACACCTTGTTCTTTTGCATAATCGTATACTTCTTTAGCAAATGGTCTATTTTGGAACATTACTGCTCCTTGTTTCCCTTCTAATAAGTGTTTTGTTTCTGCTTGAAGTTCTCCTTCATGAAGATCAATCTCTACTTCAGGATGTTCTTTTAACCAGGCATCAACAAATGGTCTTTCATCTTCTCTCAAGTTAAATAGTGCTAATTTCATAATATAATCTCCTTTTAATTTTTTTATATTCTAGATGAATAGTAGATTAAAATAACGTATTAAATTATCATTTTTGGCATCTAGTATTCATCTAAAATATAATATATAAATATAGTACAACAGATTATAGATAACGCTTACAAATATTATTTTAAAGAGAATAACAAAGTTTGTCAACAGTGTTAAATGTATAGTACAGATAATATATTCCATAAAATTAATACGCTTTTAAAGTTGTTGTTGTAATATTTGCTTGAAAATTTTAAATGAAAACGTGTTTGATGTAGAGTGTAATTGTATAATAGATATTAATTATAATATCATATAGATAAATATAATCTTATTATTTAAAAATATAATCATAAAAATATTGTAATTTATAGTACAGATGATAGGTTGTGTTTAACAAATTCTAGAAACTATTTAGAAAATTTTCTAAATAGTTATTGACTTCAATATGAAGTAGAGTTATAATCTATTTAGAAAGATATCTAAATAGAATTGCAGTTCAAATTTTAAATGGGGTGATATAAATGGGATGAGTGAAACTTTAAAAGCGATATCTGATCCAGTAAGAAGAAATATTTTGGAATTGTTAAAAGAAGAGAAGAAAAGTGCTGGAGAATTAGCTTCGGAATTTCATTTAACAGGAGCTACTGTATCGTATCATCTAACACAATTGAAAAAAGCGGGATTAATATTAGAATCTAGACATAAGAATTTCATATACTATGAATTGAACGCCAGTGTATTCGAAGAAGTACTAGTTTGGATCTATGGTTTAGGAGGAAAAAACGATGAGAGTAGATAAAAAAAGTTTGTTTCTAAGTGTTGCTATTTGTTTATTGCCGATATTGATAGGAGTTTATTATTATAATGTATTGCCTGAACAAATAGCTGTGCACTTCAATTTTAATGGAGAGCCGGATAAATTTGTAAGTAAAACACATGCGATCATCGAGCTTCCGATATTTTTTACGGTAGTACAGATTATAATTTCGCTAGTAGTGGATTTTGATAAAACACCTAAAAAAGGTGCGCTAATAATTAAGGGGATTACCCCTATAATAAGTGTCCTAGTTCAAGGTGGTCTAATAGCTTATGCCTTAGATAATAATTTTAATGTAACGAAATTAACAGCTCTTGTTATCGGGATATTGTTTATTGTACTTGGTAACTATCTGCCTAAAAAAGAATTTTGGGGAAAATACAATTTTAATCTTTTTGGTTTAGAAAAAGGTGTCAATGAGCAAAAAGTGATTAGAGCCTATGCATTGCTTATGACCTTTAGTGGAGTTGCTATATTTATTAGTGGATTCTTTAGTTCAACAGTAGCGTTAGTTTTAATAGTTATTTTTGCAATTGTCTCTACAGTTTTACCTTTTTACTTGGTTAAGAAATATAAAGATTAGAAACTTATTCTATTTTAGACTCTTAAAGTAGATTTTAGCTGAAAATTATTATTAGGTTAAATTCCAGTTTTTTATTTGAACTGGAATTTATTTTGGAGATTAACTTAAAATTTATTTTATGTTTAGCCGCTTAGGATATTACTTTTAGGGATTAGAGGTTTGTGTTATAATTGAAACTATAAAAATAATTTATGTAAACTTATTTTTGTTTTCAACAATTCTAGATTAGGAGGTACAAAGTGTTAGAACTTAAAAATATAGTTAAGAAGTATAATACTGGTGGTAGTGAAGTAGAAGTACTAAAATCTGTAAATATTCATTTTAGAGAAAATGAATTTGTATCGATTTTAGGTGCTAGTGGAAGTGGAAAGACGACGTTATTAAACATTATAGGTGGGTTAGATAAATATACATCTGGTGATATGGCGCTTATGGGACGTTCTACTAAAGAATTTAAAGATAGAGATTGGGATAGTTATAGAAATGGGACTATAGGTTTTGTCTTTCAAAGTTATAACTTAATATCGCACTTAAGTGTAATTGAAAATGTAAAACTAGCTTTGTCTATTTCAGGGCATTCTAATTCAGAAAATCATGAAAAAGCTAAGAAAGTATTAGAAGATGTTGGCTTAGCGGAGCATCTTTATAAAAAGCCTAATCAACTTTCTGGAGGTCAGATGCAAAGGGTGGCGATTGCTCGTGCATTGGTTACTGATCCAAAGATTATTCTTGCTGATGAGCCCACAGGTGCGTTAGATAGTAAGACTAGTGTTCAAATTATGGAGCTTATTAAAGAAATAAGCAAGACGAAGTTAGTTATAATGGTAACGCACAATCCAGAACTATCGAAAAAATATAGTGATAGAATAGTACGAGTTAAAGATGGTGAGATTCAAGAAGATACAAATCCTTACGTAGCTGAAGAGGTTTCTGAAAATGGATTTGCTTTGAAGAAAACTGCGATGGCATTTAGTAGTGCGATTAAATCAAGTTTTAAAAACCTTCTTACGAAAAAATTTCGTACGTTTATGACGGTTGCTGCTAGCAGTATAGGTATTATTAGTATAGGTTTAGTGTTGTCTATTTCATCTGGTATGGATAAGTATATTCAAACGATGCAAAATGAGAATTTATCGTCTATGCCGATTATGATTAGTGCAAATCAGGTAAACTTTGGGCTTAGTGTTGATGATGATAATTCTGAAAAAGATTCTAATGGTTCAGAGTTAGTTCCTAAGTCTAGCCGTGATGTACATAGAAACCTGTATTCGGTGGACGCATTAGGAAATGGAGAAACATTTATAAACTATATTCAAAATAATGCGAAGGATTATTATTCTGCGATTGATTTTACTCAAGGATATACAATTCAAGCGTTGACTAAAAATGCAAAAGGTGATGTAATTGCTGTAAAACAAGATCAAGATGCATTAGGTGATAGCATTTTTGGAGTATTACCAGAAGATAAGAATATGATTATGAATCAATACGAAGTGGTAAAATCATCTAAAGATAATTTTGAATATCCTAGCGATAATGAAGTTGTGTTATTTACTGCGAAGAATAACGAAATCGATAAATCTACGTTGAAAGCATTAGGTTTTGATGAAAATTCAAAAGTTAAGTATGAAGATATTATTGGAAAAGAATTTAGCGTTATAGATAATAATAACTATTATAGAAAAATCGGTGATGGTTTTGTTCCGCGTGATGTTGATACTAAGATGTATGATTCGGGAACTAAGGTTAAGGTAGTAGCTATACTTAAAGCTAAAGATAGTTTCACTAGACCTCAGATGACAATCGGATATGCAAAATCATTGCAAAATAAGATGCTGGAAAAAGAGGTAAAATCGGATATTGTAGTTGCGCAAGAAAAGGACAAAACTGTAAATGTTGCGACGCGTCAGAAAATTGATGCGGATATGGCTGATCAGATTCTTGCGACAATAGGTGGGAAATCTACGCCAAGTGCAATTATGCTTTATCCAAAATCTTTTAATGATCGTGACAAAATAGCAGAGGTTATTAATAATTTTAACAAAAAAGTGGCTGAGAAATACGGATCAGACAGTGCAGATTATCGCAAATATAGTATCACATATGCGGATATGGCGAAGCAGATGACAACGATAATGTCACAGATGATTAATACAATTTCATTAATCTTATCAGCATTTGCGGGAATCTCGCTAATCGTGTCATCTATTATGATTGGGATACTGACGTATGTATCTGTAGTGGAAAGAACGAAGGAAATTGGTATTTTACGTGCGATCGGTGCTCGTAAAAAAGATATTACAAGAATCTTTATCGCAGAGGCAGGATTAATCGGATTTATTTCTGGAACTGTAGGTGTAGTGGTGACTATGCTTCTATCTATTCCTATTAGTAGAGTAGTTGCTAAGGGATTAGAAGTGGAGAGCTTCACTGCGTCATTAAATGCTCAAGCATCAATAGGGTTAATAGCTCTTAGTTTAGTACTAACACTTATAGCTAGTATCATTCCATCGAGAATAGCTGCGAAGAAAAATCCAGTAGAAGCGTTGAGAACGGAATAGTGAATAATATGAGGAATAGTAGATTGTGTTATAATCGCGAAGTTGTGAACAAATGTAACTTTTTGTTATTATAATGAATCTAATATTCCTCGTTTTTATATTTATTGTTAAGGTAATTTTAAGAGGTGTTTTTAGACATGATTGACACTTAGATTATATTTGCAATATAATCTATAATATACATATGCAAGAAGGAGGTTTTTATGGTAATAGGTTCTTTTATTGTATTCGTGGTATTTCTGTTGCTGTTCTTATCGGTTTTATACTTGGATAGAAGAAATCTATTTTTAGGAATATTTTTTATAGCGACAGGTTTAAGTTTTATTTTTTATATAATGACTCTTATTACTAATAATGCAACAGATAATAACTTTGTTTATAATTTAGGTGTAGTATTACTTGTTATTGCAATTGTGATATTCACACTATTACCAATTGCAGTAGTAATAATGTTTTTATACAATTCATTTATGCTTATTAAAAGAGAAGGTTTGAGAGTAGGTAACTTGCTGAGCCTAGCTACATTTTTCTTGCTTGTAGGTTATATAGTTTATTGGCCACGTGTTGCTACTTATACACGTGATAATATTGCGTTAAACACACTTTATGTTTATGTTAGTTTAGTAGTTTTATATTTCCTATGTATAGCAATGTCTTACTTGGTGTCCAGTGTTTTAAACTTCATTAATATCTTACCGAGAAAGATTGATTATGTAGTAGTCTTAGGTGCAGGATTGATTGGGGAGAGAGTAACTCCACTTCTTGCTAGTAGAATTAGAAAAGGGATAAAAGTTTATAAATCTAATCCTGGAAGTAAACTAATTATGTCAGGAGGTCAAGGTCCTGATGAAGTAGTATCTGAAGCATTTGCGATGAAAAATTACGCTCTTGAGCAAGGTGTTGATGAAAAAGATATAATTTTAGAAGATAAATCGACTTCTACAGAACAAAATATTATTTTTTCAAAGAAATTTATTCCAGCAGATAAAAGTTTTGCTGTGGTGACGAATTATTATCACGTTTATCGAGCATTAGTTCAAGCAAGAACGCTAGGATTTAGATGTATTGGTTATGGATCACCAACAAAGTTCTATTTTTCACTGAATGCATTTATTAGAGAATTTATTGGATATCTATATTTCAAAAGAAAAACACACGCTATAGTCCTAGGTTTGTTAACATTCTTGTTTATAGCAGCTGTTTTATTTGTGGAGATATATTATTAGATTAATTATCGTTAGAATTTAAGAGTATTGACTTAACAAAATTAGTTTTAAAATTGTTTTTGTTAAGTCTTTTTTTATTTAATTGATGTTGGTAACTTTATAATTTACCACTCCTAATGATTTCTAAATATGATATAATTAATTGAAAAAGTATTTGTGGAAGGATGTAGTGGTGTGAAAGATCATTCTTATTATATGGAGATGGCGCTAGAAGAAGCGCGGAGAGCGTATGCTAAAGGAGAAGTCCCAATTGGTGCTGTGTTGGTTGTTGATGGTGAGGTTATTGCGAAAGCTCACAACACTCGTGAGGAGCATCAACAGGCTTTGAATCATGCGGAGATGTTAGCTATAAAAGAAGCGTGTGAAAAACAAGGTTTTTGGAGATTGGATAATAGTTATTTATATACTACGGTAGAGCCGTGCGTTATGTGCAGTGGAGCTATTGTCCAAGCTAGAGTTGAAAATGTTATTTATGGTGCAAGTGACCCTAAATATGGGTGTTGTGGGAGTTGCATTGATTTAGTAGGCGAGAACAAGTTTAATCATCAGGCAGAAGTTATTTCAGGAGTGTTAGAAGAAGAGTGTTCGATGCTTATGAAAAACTTTTTTAAAGAACTTAGGGAAAAGAAAAAGAAACAATGATTTAATATATTAGGGTTAGTCCAAAGATCTTAAATTTTATAAAAGTTTATATGAAATCACATAGGTGCAATAGATTATAGATATGTGAATTCGTTTTGTAGAAGCTTTTTAGATATCTAATAAGTTTCGCGATGATAACTCGGTAAAATCGATTTTTCTGAAATTATGATTTTTGAGTCTCTTCCATATAAAATAATAAAAAATATTAATATATAAATATAATGACGATAAAAACATTTTATTAGGAGATGTCGTCATTTTTTATTTTAAAATAGTGGGATGGAATCGGTAATTACTTAATAAAAATAAACTTTAGAAAGAAACTGAAAAAGATGAAATTTTCTAATATTTAAGTCGTTTTTTGCTACCATTCTTAAATGAAATTTGATACAATTAACTTAGAAAGTATAGAGGCGTTTTAATGAAAATAGAAAATGTAATAAAAAAGTTTAATCAAGAGGAAATATACCTTTGTCCAAAGTGTTTATCAGAATCTCACATAGAGGGTATCAGTCTTGTTTGTAATGAAAATCATCGTTATGATTTTTCAAAAAAAGGCTATATTCATCTGATAAATAATTATAAACCGACGAAATACAGTGAGGATTTATTTAAAGCTCGTAGCGAAGTCTTTAGTAATGGTTTTTATGAAAATGTATTAAAGAATATTCAAAATTTAATTGAAAAGTATGCTAAAGATGTTGTGTTGGATATTGGTTGTGGAGAAGGATATTATATTAAGAAATTAAAAACAGTATTTCTTGAGAAATATTTCTATGGTTTGGATAATAGTAAAGATGCGATAGAGTTAGCTGTTAGAGAGGATAAATTGAATCCTTATATGGTGGCTAACTTAGCTAATCTTCCGTTTAAAGATGGAAGTGTCTCGTGCATCCTTAACATATTAACCCCTGCTAATTATGAGGAGTTTTTTAGGGTGTTAGGCGACGAAGGGTATTTGATAAAGGTTATTCCAAACGCAAAATACTTAAGAGAGATTAGAGAGTTGATCGGGGGGAAGGAATATACTAATAGCGATACTGTAAAATTGATTGAGGAAAATTGTACCATCGTAGAAAGATTAACTGTAAATGATACATTCCAATTGACTAAGGAACAAGCTGCAAGTTTTCTGAAGATGACACCTTTAACATTTTCTAAAGAAATTACAGATTCGGATATTAATAGATTAAAAGAAATCACGATAGATTTAGAACTTTTAGTTTGTAAGAAGTAGTATATATAGAAAGTACGAAGTACATTAAAAGGAAATTATGAAGGAGGATAGAGTATGAATATTGAAAAATATAATCAAGTTGTTGAAGTGAAAAAATATGTTAAAAAACCATGGACAACAAGTTGTCTTGATTTTTCTATAAAGGATGAAAATACATATCTTATGAGAGAAGCTAGCATTCGTCAGACAAATTATTATTTATGTAAAAAAGATGACAAAGTATATCTAGTGGATAGTGATAACCATAAAGATGAAATAAGCTGGGTGAACCTAGATAAATTTGTTGAAATAGAAGAAGGTGATGCAACCTATAGAAGGTATAGGGTATTAAAGTAAATTGATAATTGAATAAGTAGACGTTAGTTATAGTTTGTAAGTGTAGTACAGAAAAAAGAGGAGAAACATTATGTACGTGGCATACGATAGTAAGGATGAAGTTTTTAATGCATTGGATAAAGATATAGAAAAAAATAGAGAGTATCATTGTCCTATATGTGGGGGAAGAGTAATTTTTAAAAAGGGAGTAAAGATACAGTCGCATTTTGCACATGCTAAAAATTGTTCATGCGAGTTTGAGACTTATAAAAAAGAGAGTAATGAACACCTTGAAGCGAAGAAGAATCTTTATGAACATTTTAGAAAAAGATATCGTAATGTGGAAGTCGAACATATTTTTAAAACAGGGGAAAACGATATTCAGATAGCGGATGTATTTATTAAAGATAACAGTATAGCTTTTGAATATCAAAGATCAGTTATTCCTTTTGAACTTATTAAGGCGAGAACGAGAGGATATATGAAAGCTGGATTAAAATTAATCTGGTTAATTGATACAAACAAATTTATAAAAGAATTGAAGAGTTATGATGGTATAAGTTATATTAGATATGCGCCATTCGTGGATAATTTTTTAAATTATTATCAAGGAAAGGTATTCTTTTACGGTTGGGATAATATAAATAAAAAATTTGAATTTTACCAAATTTGGGCTCATAATTTGAAAAAACGAAATGCTGTTTGTATAAAAACTAGTTTGAGCATTGATGAGTTTGATGTACCACTTGATTTGAAACTGCTGGATAAAGATTTAACGTCTAAGTTATATCCAGAAGATGTTGAAAACTATGTCTACGAACAAATAAAATATGATAAAACTGTAAAAAATAAAGTTTTGAGTATGTTTTATAATCAACATATAGAGTTGAATAATATACCTGAAGTAATAGGTGTGAATATGTTGGAACAAGTTCTTATTAGAACTCCACTTGTCTACTGGCAAGGGTTGATGTACAGATTTTATAAAGAAGGTAAGAGTTATTCTGATCTTATAAGAATAATGAGTAATATTATAGAGTTTAAAGATAGTATATATATTAACAATGTTCAACAAGGGGAGATTTTTTTAAAAGTATTTAAAGCATACTATGCTTTATTAGTTGAAAATGAAAAGTAAGAGGATAAAACTATGGGGGAGTATAAAGGTAGTTTTACAGAAAAAGAAAAAAAGGTATTACTTTCGTTAATAGCGATTGAGAGAATTACAACACTCAAGTTGCATAAAATTTTCAAGGATTTAAATAGTATAGAAAAAATTCTCGAATTATCTATACCAGAGTTAGCTGTATATTTTGGTGATAATGCTGAGGAGGTTTATACTAAGCTACATAATAATATGGAGTTTGATTTTGAGGGTTATTTTGAGTTTTATAATGTAAAGTATATGTTTTGTGATGATATTTATTATCCGAAAGAATTATTTAGGATCTATGATTATCCATTTGTTATATTTTACAGGGGAAATAAAGATTTGCTTCTATTTAGAAGGAAAATATCTATAGTAGGAAGTAGAAATAATACCTCGTATTCAAAAGATGCCTTAGAAAGTATAGTGCCATATTTGACTATGAATAATTTTGTTATAGTTAGTGGCCTTGCGATTGGTGTCGATAGTCTTGCTCATGAGGGCGCTCTAAAAAGTAAGGGGTACACCATCGGTGTAATAGCTCATGGGCATAATATAATTTATCCGGAAAAAAGTTATAAACTTTATAAGGAGTTAGAACGAAACCATCTTATTATATCTGAGTATTTTCCAACTTCACCTATAAGAAAATATAAATTTTTAGAAAGGAATAGGATTGTTGCTGGTCTTTCTAGTGCATTATTAGTAACGGAAGCGGCAAGAAGAAGTGGAACACAAAGGACGGTGGATTTTGCTTTGGATGTAGGCTCTGATGTATTCTGCCTGCCGGGGAAATTTGACGATAAGATGAGTTATGCAATGAATGAATACATTAAAGAGGGGGCGATACTTGTAAATAAATTAGAGGATTTTGGTAATGAATTAGGATTTTAGTGTAGATATTTGAGAGGATGATTAATATGACAGATATCTTATTTATTAATCCACTAGGTTGGGATAGATGTATTTGGGCGAGAGTCTTAGAAAATATGCCAGACCAAACCTTTGATTTTATTGAATTTACCGAAGAGAGTTTTAAATCTATATCAAAAAAAGAAATTGAGAAGGTACTATTAAATAAAATGACAAAAGTAAGAAGAGGGGGCTTTATAGTTGCTGCTTCTTATGGTACGGTCGTTTTACTTAACGGTTTAGAGATTTTTAGTGAATACCTTGATGGTGTTAATTTGATTATCATCGAGGGCTTAGAACCTATACCTCCTGAATCGGTGTTAAAAACATATTTTGAACCAGAGATAAAGTTCACTGGTAAAGAAGAATATCTATCAAAGACACTTAGTGTAGAAGAGATGCAAGATGAGTTTTTAGTGGAATTAATTCTAAGAAAACTCAAAAAAGAAGGTAGTGAATATATGGTAAGGCCGAACTCGCAAATAGAGTATAATTATTTATCTTTATATGCGGGGGTAGATAATTTAGAACTATTAAAAAGAAGTAGAAATATATTTAATAAACTTTCAGTTTTTTCTTACTTCAAGTTAGTAGGGATGAATTATACACAAATAGAGGAGTCGGATCATCTTCTTATGGTTACTAAACCGCAGATGATCTTGGATATATTATTAGGGAAATAGAGAATAATGACATATTTTATAATGGAAAGTTTATTAATGTGTAAGAGGAACACATTATTTAGATATAAAATAATTATATAAGGCAAGTAGCTGATTGAAATATTATTGGCTACTTGTTATTATAGATAGATAAAGTATTTAATTAGGAGGAGTATTATATTGAGGAAAGTATTAGTATATTTATTAGGGGTGCTGAGTATTTGCGGTATTATTTTTTCGTGTATTTACTTTTTAACGACATCGGATAAAGAAGGGGGGACTCAAAAAAAGGAAAGTGACTCGAGTGTGAAAACTGCGCGAGTGGTAGCTAATGGGGATATTCTTATTCATGATGCACTTTATTATACTGCTAAAAAGGAAGATGGAAGTTATGATTTCAATCCATTCTTTGAATATGTTAAGCCTTGGATTGAAGGTGCTGATCTGGCGATAGGGGATTTCGAAGGTACTATTAGTGACCGTTCTCCATTAGGGGGATATCCGTTGTTTAATGCTCCTGTTCAAATTGCAGATACAATGAAAGAAGTAGGGTATGATGTTGTTGATTTAGCTCATAACCATATATTGGATACAGGTTTGTATGGGTTGAAGTATACGGATAAAGTTTTTAAAGATAGAGGTCTTGATACTGTTGGAGTTCACGCTGATAAAAAGCGTTCGGAAGATAGAATTCTTATTAAGGAAGTTAACGGAATTAAAATAGCGATTTTAGCCTATGCTTATGGTTATAATGGAATGGATGCTAATTTAACTGCGGAGGATAGAAATAACTATTTATCAGATCTTGATGAAGAGAAGATGAAAGAAGAAATCCAAAGAGCTGAGAAAGAAGCGGATGTTACAGTAGTGATGCCTCAGAAGGGGGTCGAGTATAAGTTAGAACCTACAGAAGAACAAAAAGCTCTTTATCATAAAATGATAGAATGGGGTGCGGATGTAGTATTCGGAGGACATCCTCATGTTATAGAGCCTGCTGAGACTATAGAAAAAGATGGAGATAAGAAATTCATAATATACTCTATGGGGAACTTCGTTTCAAACCAACGTATGGAAAGAATGGAAAACAAATGGCCTGAGAGAGGTTTATTGATGGATGTTATATTTGAAAAATCAAAAGATAAAACAACTGTTAAAACTGTGAAAGCTCATCCAACACTAGTTTATTCTAAACTAAATGGTAGAAATATAAATGGAGCTCCGTTGTATGACTATAAAATTATGGTATTAGAAGATTTCATTAACGGTGGAAAACTTAGAGATCAGCTTGATGACAAAATGAAGGAAAAAGTAGATATCTCATATAAGGAAATAACAGAACACGTTAATTTAAAATGGGAATAGAATGCTATACGGAGCGTGTAGCAAATAACGATTTTTATAAATTATTTCTGCTAGAGCCTTTTGTTTGATAATAATTCTCAAGTATAGTAAAATTATTGAGTTAATTACTTGAAGAAGGAGGAAATCTAGTGAGGAAATTTTTTGGTACTCTATTAGGTAAGAAAAGGCCAGAGTTTTTTGAAGTGATAAAAGGAAGAAAATCAGTTAAGTATTTTGATCCGAATGTCAAAATTAAACGTGAAGAAATAATAGAAATGTTGAATGAAGCTAATCTTGCTCCATCATCATGCAATTTACAACCTTGGAGATACATTGTTGTAGATACACCAGAAGGAAAAGAAAAATTAGGAAGTGCTAATTATAATAAAATTCAAAATGATACATCAGCTGCTATGATTATAGTCTTAGGTGATTTAAATCACTATAGTAAATTTGACGAAATTTATGGAGAAGCTGTCGAAAAAGGTTATATGACTGAAGAGGTAAAAGATGGTTTTGAAAAAGGAATGGGACCTCAATTAGAAAACTTGCCAATTGATAAAAATAGAGAAGGTGTATATTTTGATTGTGGATTGTGGACTATGCAGTTCGCAAACATTGCTTATGCTAAAGGATACGACACTAATATTATTGGCGGATTTATTAGAGAAAAAGTAGCTGAATTATTTGAATTAGAAGAAAACTTGATTCCTGTGATGTTTATAGCTCTAGGTAAAAAAGAAAAAGATGCAAGACCAACTGTAAGGATGAAGGCAGAGAATCTTGTAAGATTTGAATAATAGTTTTTAACTGAAGCAACTAATGTTTGGTGTGCTAAAGTTAAACTTAGATAAATAAAAATATACAGAAAGAGTGCTTAATCATAATTATTTGTGGTTATGGTGCTCTTTTTGTCCAAATTACTTTGAATTTTGTTAGTTACATTATAAAATAGTAAATATATGTATAAATAATAAAAGGAGAAATAAAGTGGAAAAACTAGAGGCGGTTATTTTTGATTTTGATGGAACGATAGTAGATACAGAGAAAGTTTACTATGAAAATATGCGTGATTTAACAAAAGAAGTGTTAAATGAAAAATTAGATAAGATGGACTATATAAAAAACGTTTCTGGAACGAATGAAGAAACGAGTAGAAAATATTATAATGATACATATGGTATGTCTAGTGAAGATTATGATAAATTCGAAGCAGAGATTACAAAGCGTATACTAGATAATTATCATAATGCACCAGTGCTACCAGGAATTGCTGAGGTGATGGAGTATCTATATAATCATGGAATAAAGATGGCTGTTGCTTCAAATGGAAAGAGAGAACATATTGAGACAGGACTTCGAAGAAAGGGTTTTGAGAAATATATTTCAGCAATTGCAACAAAAGAAGAAGTAAAGAATCCTAAACCTGCACCAGATATTTATTTACTAGCGGCAAAAAAACTAGGTGCGGATATTAATAATACAATTGCAGTTGAAGATTCACGACCGGGAGCGTTAGGAGCTGCTGCTTCAGGTGCAACGTTAATACTTCAGACAAATGATATTACTAAATATATGGATTTCACAGGTGTGAGCTATAAGTATAAAGATGTAGATTTAGTAGAAACAGTTAGAAGTATAGTCAAGAAAAAATAGTGTACAAATATTTAGTGTAAGAGTATAATAAACTTATTAAGAATAATCTTAAAATCATATATACAAAGGGAGACTGTTATGTATACGTCTAATTTAAAAATTAAAGAAGGTTTTACTTCACATGCAACTACACCGCTTGGTGGAGAATATAAAATGTTTATAGAAGAAAGTAAAGATGGTCCTATGGATTTATTTGCTACAGCATACAACGGATGTGTAAGTATGTGTGCAAAAGGATATTTCTTCAGAGCATATGAATTAGTAGATCTAGCGATTGAAACTGAACTAGTTGTGGATTATGATAATAAAAAAATTGTAGCTAATGTTCATGTAGATCGAACTGAGGAACAACTTGCTGCAGGAGATAGACAAGGGGTATTAGATAATATTAAACTTCGTTGTAAAGTTTCACATTTATTGTCTTCTGATTTAGAAATTCAATATAATATTTTACCTTTAAAATAAATTAGAAATTAAAAATACTTAGGGTGCAAAAACTCTAAGTATTTTTAATTATTCTAAAGAAAAATAAATTTTTTCTTCTATATAATATAGATAAAATTAGAAAGTAAATTAAAGGTTAAAAAGAAAGTAAAAAATAGAAAACATATTCATAAATTTTTTAAAAAATTTTTCGTTAAAATACTTGCAATATATGCTTTTACCATGTATAATAATAAATGTTGGTCTTGCAAAAGACTTGCGTTGAAGCGAAAGGTTACTGACACGCCCGGCCGCTTTGCCATGGCATGGCGTGCTGGAGAACTTTCGTGGAGAAGTTGCTACTAGATAGCAGCGAATAAATGTATAGGAGGAGAAATGATGGCAAAACAAAAAATTCGTATTCGTCTTAAAGGATATGATCACAGATTAGTAGATCAAAGTGCAGAGAAAATTGTTGAAACTGCAAAACGTTCTGGAGCAAAAGTTTCTGGACCAATTCCATTACCAACAGAAAAAGCAGTTTACACAATCTTACGTTCAGTTCACATTTACAAAGATAGCCGTGAACAATTCGAACAACGTACACACAAACGCCTAATCGATATTATTGAACCAACACAAAAAACAGTTGACGCTCTAATTAGCTTAAACTTACCATCAGGTGTTGACATCGAATTAAAATTATAATTATAGGAGGTGACTTTCGATGACCAAAGGTATCTTAGGAAGAAAAGTAGGTATGACTCAAATCTTCGCTGAAAATGGAGAATTAATCCCAGTAACAGTAGTTGAAGCGAAAGGTAACGTCGTATTACAAAAGAAAACAGAAGAAGTTGAAGGATACAACGCAATCCAATTAGGATTCGACGACAAACGTCCTTACGATAAAGAACGTAAAGACCGTTTAGTAAAAGTTGCGAACAAACCTGAACAAGGTCACGCAGATAAAGCTAACACTGCTCCAAAACGTTTCGTACGCGAAATCAGAGATGCAGAAGTTGCTAATTATGAAGTAGGTCAAGAAGTCCAAGTTGATATTTTTGCAGCAGGGGACTTAGTTGACGTAACAGGAGTAAGTAAAGGTAAAGGATTCCAAGGGGCAATCAAGCGTCATGGACAAAGCCGCGGACCAATGGCTCACGGTTCTCGTTACCACCGTCGTCCTGGGTCAATGGGACCTGTAGCACCTAACCGTGTATTCAAAGGTAAAGCATTACCAGGTCAAATGGGTGGAGTTACAGTTACTACTCAAAACTTAGAAATCGTAAGCGTAGATGTAGAAAATGGATTAATCCTAGTTAAAGGATGTATTCCAGGATCTAAGAAAAGCTTCGTAAAAATCCAATCAGCAGTTAAATCTGGTAAATAATCGGAAAATATACGGAAGGAGGAAAATAGATAATGCCACAATTAGATTTATTTAAACAAGACGGTACTAAAGTTGGTGCAGTTGAAGCTAGTGAAGCAGTATTCGGGATTGAACCAAATCAACACGTTTTATTCCAAGCTGTAACATTACAAAGAGCATCACTTCGTCAAGGTACACACAAAACAAAAGGACGTTCTGAAGTTTCAGGTGGTGGTCGCAAACCATGGCGTCAAAAAGGGACAGGTCGTGCTCGTCAAGGATCTATCCGTTCACCACAATGGCGTGGAGGTGGAATTGTATTCGGACCTACACCACGTAGCTACAGCTTCAAAATGCCACGTAAAATGCGTCGTTTAGCATTACGTTCTGCTTTATCTTCTAAAGTAGCAGCTAACGAAGTATTTGCATTAGAAAGCTTATCATTTGATACAATTAAAACTAAAAACTTTAAAGAAATGTTATCAAACCTTAGCCTAGAGAAAAAAGTATTATTCGTAGTTACTGAACTAGAAGAAAATACTGTTTTATCAGGAAGAAATATTCCAGGAGTTGAATTCGTTGAAACAACTGGTCTTAACGTATTAGACATCTTAGGAAGCAACAAAGTTGTATTCACTAAAGATGCAGTAGAAAAAGTTGGGGAGGTATTAGCATAATGGAAGCACGCGATATTATCAAACGCCCAGTACTAACTGAAAAAAGTTATTTATTAATGCAAGAAAATAAATACACTTTCCTAGTAGACACACGCGCTCACAAAACTCAAATTAAACAAGCTATCGAAGAAATCTTCGGAGTTAAAGTTGAGAAAGTAAACGTAATGAACTACAAACCAAAATTCCGTCGTGTTGGAAGATACGGTGGTTACACTAACAAACGTAGAAAAGCTATCGTTAAGTTAGCAGAAGGACAAACAATCGAAGGATTATTCGCTTAAGAATAACAAATACCACTAAGGAGGAAAAATGACAAATGGCAATTAAAGTATATAAAGCTATAACTAACGGTCGTCGTAACATGACATCATTAGATTTTGCAGAAATTACAACTAACAAACCAGAAAAGTCATTATTAGCGCCGCTACCGAAAAAAGCGGGAAGAAATAACCAAGGTAAAATTACAGTTCGTCACCACGGTGGAGGACACAAAAAACAATACCGTATTATTGACTTCAAGAGAAATAAAGACAACGTACCAGCAAAAGTTGCTACTATCGAGTACGATCCAAACCGTTCAGCGAACATCGCTCTATTACACTATGTAGATGGAGAAAAAAGATACATCATCGCTCCTAAAGAATTACAAGTAGGACAAATCTTAGTATCTGGTGAAACTGCTGATATTAAAGTTGGTAATGCATTACCACTAGCAAACATCCCTGTAGGGACATTAATTCACAACATCGAACTTAAACCTGGTAAAGGTGGACAATTAGTACGTTCAGCTGGAGCAAGTGCTCAAGTACTTGGTAAAGAAGGTAAATACGTATTAGTACGTCTTAAATCAGGAGAAGTTAGAATGATCTTAGCAACTTGCCGTGCTACAATCGGTGAAGTTGGTAACGAACAACACGGACTAGTAAATATCGGTAAAGCTGGTAGAACTCGTTGGTTAGGTAAAAGACCAACTGTACGTGGATCTGTTATGAACCCGAACGATCACCCACACGGTGGTGGTGAAGGACGTACTTCAATCGGACGTAAATCACCTATGTCACCATGGGGTAAACCTACTCTTGGTAAGAAAACTCGTTCTAAAAAAGCTCGTTCAAACAAATTTATCGTACGTGCTAGAACTAAATAATAAAATTAATCAAAGGTTAGTTGGTGAGGAGCAAGTGCTCTTTACCAAACCCTTAAGTATGCAAAGTATCGGAAAGGAGATAACACAATGGCTCGTAGTTTAAAAAAAGGACCATTCGCTGATCACCACTTATTAGCAAAAGTTGAAAAAATGAACGAACAAGAAAAGAAACAAGTAATTAAAACTTGGTCTCGTCGTTCAACAATCTTCCCAACATTCATAGGACTTACTTTTGCAGTATATGACGGAAGAAAACATGTACCTGTATATGTGACTGAAGATATGGTAGGACACAAATTAGGTGAGTTTGCACCAACAAGAACTTACAAAGGTCACGCTGCAGACGACAGAAAAACAAGAAGATAATTATAGAAATTAGTAAAATCAAGGAGGCACATTCATGGAGTCAAAAGCAATCGCTAAGACAGTCCGCATCGCTCCTCGTAAAGTAAGACTAGTATTAGACTTAGTACGTGGAAAAAAAGTGGGCGAAGCATTAGGAATTTTAGAATTCACAACTAAATCAGCTTCTTTACCAGTAGCTAAAGTTATTAAATCAGCTGCTGCTAACGCTGAACACAACTATGGAATGAATGTAGAAGACTTAGTAGTATCACAAGCATTTGCAAATGAAGGACCAACTCTTAAAAGATTCCGTCCAAGAGCAAAAGGTGCTGCAAGTTCAATCAACAAAAGAACAAGTCACATCACTATCGTTTTAAGTGATAACAAATAATAAAAATTAAGAAATTATAAAAGCTAAACTAGTAAAAGGAGGCTACAAACTGTGGGTCAAAAAGTACATCCAATAGGCTTACGTGTTGGAGTTATTCGTGATTGGGATTCAAAATGGTATGCGGAAAAAGATTTCGCTGCTAACTTACACGAAGATTTCAAAATCCGTGAGTTCATCAGTAAACAATTAAAAGACGCTTCAGTTTCTAAAGTAGAAATTGAAAGATTTGATAAGAGAGTAAACATTTCAGTACACACTGGTAAACCAGGTATGGTTATCGGTAAAGGTGGTTCTGAAATCGATAAATTAAGATTAGAATTAAACAAATTAACTGGAAAAAGAGTACACATTAATGTAGTTGAAATCAAAAAAGTTGATATCGACGCTAAATTAGTAGCTGAAAACATTGCTCGTCAATTAGAAGCTCGTGTATCATTCCGTCGTGCTCAAAAACAAGCTATCCAAAGAGCTATGAGAGCAGGAGCTAAAGGAATCAAAACTCAAGTATCAGGACGTCTTGGTGGAGCAGATATCGCTCGTGCAGAACACTACTCAGAAGGTTCAGTGCCACTACACACATTAAGAGCAGACATCGACTACGCTCACGAAGAAGCAGATACAACTTATGGTAAACTTGGAGTTAAAGTTTGGATTAACCGTGGTGAAGTATTACCAACTAGAAAATCTGAAAAAGGAGGTAACTAATTTATGTTAATGCCTAAACGTGTTAAATATCGTCGTCAACACAGACAATCAACAAAAGGTAAATCTAAAGGCGGAAACGTAGTAGATTTCGGTGAATATGGATTACAAGCGACTACTGCAGCAAGAGTTACTTCTCGTCAAATAGAAGCTGCTCGTATAGCGATGACTCGTTATATGAAACGTGGTGGTAAAGTTTGGATTAAGATCTTCCCTCACATGCCTTACACTAAAAAACCATTAGAAGTACGTATGGGATCTGGTAAAGGTGCAGTAGAAGGATGGGTTGCAATCGTTAAACCAGGTAGAGTGATGTTCGAAGTTGCTGGAGTAAGTGAAGAAGTTGCACGTGAAGCTCTAAGACTTGCATCTCACAAGTTACCTGTTAAATGTAAATTTGTAAAACGTGAAGAAACAGGTGGTGAAGCATAATGAAAACAAATGAATTCAAATCAATGATTAGAGAATTAACTTCACAAGAGTTAGAAGCAAAAATCAAAGAATTAAAAGAAGAGCTTTTCAACTTACGCTTCCAATTGGCAACTGGTCAATTAGAAAATACAGCTCGTATTAGTCAAGTTAGAAAATCAATCGCTCGTATGAAAACTGTTATTCGCGAAAGAGAATTAGCGAATAAATAATAATAGGAGGCAAACATGACTGAGAGAAATGATAGAAAAGTTTACGTTGGAAAAGTAGTTTCTGATAAAATGGACAAAACAATCACAGTTTTAGTAGAAACTTACAAAAAACATCCTCTATACGGTAAACGTGTAAAATATTCTAAAAAATTCAAAGCACATGATGAAAACAATGTTGCTAAAATAAATGATATCGTTAAAATAATGGAAACTCGTCCATTATCTGCAACTAAAAACTTCCGTTTAGTAGAAGTAGTAGAAGAAGCAGTTATAATCTAATAAAACTAGGATAAACCCTAAGAAGGAGGCAAAAAGCGCATGATTCAACAAGAAACACGCTTAAAAGTGGCTGATAACTCAGGAGCAAAAGAAGTTTTAACAATTAAAGTTCTAGGTGGTTCAGGACGTAAAGTTGCTAACATAGGTGACGTAATTGTATGTTCTGTTAAAAAAGCAACACCAGGTGGAGTTGTTAAAAAAGGTGAAGTAGTTAAAGCCGTAATCGTTCGTACAAAAACAGGAGCTCGTCGTAACGACGGTTCATATATTAAATTTGATGAAAATGCTTGTGTAATTATCCGTGATGATAAGAGCCCACGTGGTACACGTATTTTCGGACCAGTTGCTCGTGAATTAAGAGACGGTAACTACATGAAAATCGTATCACTAGCTCCAGAAGTATTATAATATAAAAAAAGTACAGTAAAGAAGGAGGTTAACAAGAAATGTTCATTAAAAAAGGTGATAAAGTTGTAGTAATTACTGGTAAAGACAAAGGTAAAGTTGGTACAGTAATCGAAGCTCAACCTAAAAAAGATCGTGTTGTTGTAGAAGGTGTTAACATCATTAAAAAACACGTTAAAAATTCTCAAGACGCACCTCAAGGTGGAATCGTTGAAAAAGAAGCAGCAATTCACGTATCAAACGTAATGTTACAAGATCCTGAAACTGGAAAAGCGACAAGAGTACGTTTCGAAACAAAAGATGGTAAGAAAGTACGTATCGCAGTAAAATCAGGAAAAGAAATATAATAATAGTTGAAGAAAGGAGGCACTATTTTAGATGGCTCGTTTAGAAGATAAATTTAAATCTGAGATAACAAAAGAATTAATGACAAAATTTGAGTACAGCAGTGTAATGCAAGTACCAAAAATTGAAAAAATCGTAATTAACATGGGTGTAGGTGATGCTGTGCAAAACTCTAAAGCCCTAGACAACGCAGTAGCAGAATTAGCTTTAATTTCTGGTCAAAAACCATTAGTAACAAGAGCTAAAAAATCAATCGCTACTTACAGACTTCGTGAAGGTATGCCTATCGGGGCTAAAGTTACTTTACGTGGAGAAAGAATGTATGAATTCTTCGACAAATTAGTAACTGTAGCACTTCCACGTGTACGTGACTTCCACGGTGTTTCTAAAAAAGCATTCGATGGTCGTGGTAACTACACACTAGGTGTTAAAGAACAATTAATTTTCCCTGAAATTGATTACGATAAAGTAAGTAAAGTACGTGGTATGGACATCGTTATAGTAACTACAGCTAACACTGATGAAGAAGCTCGTGAGTTATTAACACAATGTGGAATGCCATTCGCAAAATAAGAAAGGTGAGGTAAAAGACACATGGCTAAAAAAGCAATGGTAGAGCGTGAATTAAAACGCCAAAAATTAGTTGACAAGTATGCAGCTAAAAGAGCGGAATTAAAAGCTAAAGGTGATTACATCGGACTTAGCAAACTTCCAAAAAACTCAGCTCCAGCTCGTCTACACAATCGTTGTAGCATAACTGGACGTCCTCACGGATACATTGGAAAATTTGGAATCAGCCGTATTAAATTCCGTGAATTAGCTTACAAAGGACAAATTCCTGGAGTTAAAAAAGCAAGTTGGTAATATATTAGTAGAAGAAAGGAGGATTTATCCTAATGACAATGACAGATCCTATCGCAGATATGCTAACACGTATTCGTAATGCTAACATGGTTAAACACGAAACATTAGAATTACCTGCGTCAAATATTAAAAAGCAAATTGCAGAAATATTAAAACAAGAAGGTTTTATCAGCGATGTAGAATACATCGAAGATAACAAACAAGGAAAACTTAAACTTACTCTTAAATACTCAAAAGGTGAAAGAGTAATCAAAGGAATTAAAAGAATTTCAAAACCTGGTTTACGTGTATACGCTAAAGCAGATGAACTGCCAAGAGTATTAAACGGACTAGGAATAGCAATTGTATCAACTTCAACTGGAGTTGTAACTGATAAAGTTGCTCGTAAAAATAACACAGGTGGAGAAGTATTAGCTTACATCTGGTAATATTATAAGGAGGTGCCAATTAAATGTCACGTATAGGTAATAAAGTTATTACAGTACCTGCAGGGGTTGAAGTTAATATCGTTGATAACTTCGCAACAGTTAAAGGACCTAAAGGTGAATTAAAACAACAATTTGATAAAGACATGACTTTCAACATTGAAGGAAGTGAAATCACAGTAGTACGTCCATCTGACTCAAAACGTCACCGTACAGTACACGGAACAACTCGTGCTATCTTAGCAAACATGGTTGAAGGTGTATCAGCTGGATTCAAAAAAGAACTTGAATTAATCGGGGTTGGATACCGTGCTCAAATGCAAGGTAAAAAATTAGTACTAAGTGTTGGATATTCTCACCCAGTTGAATTCGAAGAAATCGATGGAATTACATTAGGTGTTGAAGGAAACACTAAAGTTAGTATCGAAGGTATTAACAAAGAAGTAGTAGGACAATACGCAGCTAAAGTTCGTGCAGTACGTCCTCCAGAACCTTATAAAGGTAAAGGTATTCGCTACGTTGGTGAATATGTTCGCCGTAAAGAAGGAAAAACTGGTAAATAATAGATAACAGAAAGGAGTGTTTCAAATATGATTACGAAACTTGATAAAAATAAAGTTCGTAAAAAAAGACACGCAAGAGTACGTGTTAAAGTTCAAGGAACTACAGAAGTTCCACGTTTAAACGTATACCGTTCAAACACAAACATTTACGCACAAATTATTGATGACACTAAAGGTGTTACATTAGCATCAGCTTCTTCATTAAAACTTGAAAATGTTTCTAAATCAAGTGTAGAAGCAGCTAAAGAAGTTGGAAAATTAATCGCAGAAGTAGCTAAAACTAAAGGAATTGAAAAAGTTGTTTTCGACCGTGGAGGATACCTATATCACGGACGTGTTAAAGCATTAGCTGAAGCAGCACGTGAAAACGGACTTGTATTCTAATAAAGGAGGGAAATAAGTAGATGCGTCAAGAAGAAATCAAAAAAGAATTTGAAGAACGCGTAGTTGCCATTCGTCGTGTAGCTAAAGTTGTTAAAGGTGGACGTCGTTTCCGTTTCTCTGCTTTAGTAGTAGTAGGTGACAAAAATGGTCGCGTAGGATTTGGTACTGGTAAAGCTCAAGAGGTACCAGATGCAATCAGAAAAGCAGTTGAAGCTGCAAAACACAACTTAATTACTGTACCAGTAGTTAACGGAACAATACCTCACGAAATCATCGGGCAATTTGGAGCAGGTTCAGTATTAATTAAACCAGCTGCACCTGGTACAGGGGTTATCGCTGGGGGACCAGTTCGTGCCGTATTAGAATTATCAGGTATTTCAAATATCTTATCAAAATCTCTAGGTTCAAACACACCAGTAAACATGGTTCGTGCTACAATCGAAGGATTAACAAGATTACAAACAGTTGAACACGTAGCAGCTTTACGTGGTAAATCTGTGGAAGAATTATTAGGATAAGAGGAGGGAAAAGAACATGACATTAAAAGTAACCCTAACTCGTAGTACTATTGGTCGTCCAAAGAATCAAAGAAAAGTAGTTGAAGCTCTTGGTCTTAAAAAAATGCACCAAACAGTTGAACACAAAGACAACGCTGCGATTCGTGGTATGATTAACAAAGTTTCACACTTAGTAACAGTAGAAGAAAAATAAGAATTATTAATACAAGGAGGTGCTAGTCTAAATGAAATTACATGAATTACAACCAGTTGAAGGTTCTCGTAAAGAGCGTAACAGAGTAGGTCGTGGGATTGGATCAGGAAATGGTAAAACTTCAGGACGTGGTCAAAAAGGACAAAAAGCACGTAGTGGCGGTGGAGTTCGCCCAGGATTTGAAGGTGGACAAAACCCATTATTCAGACGTATTCCAAAACGTGGATTTAACAATGTAAATAGAAAAGAATTTGCAGTTGTTAATCTTAACGACTTAAACAAATTTGAAGATGGTACTGTAGTATCACCTGCTCTATTATTAGAAACTAAAGTTATTAAAAAAGAACTTTCAGGTGTTAAAGTATTAGCTAACGGTAAATTAGAGAAAAAATTAACTGTACAAGCTCACAAATTCTCATCTTCAGCGAAAGAAGCTATCGAAGCAGCTGGAGGAGTTTGCGAGGTGCTGTAGTATATGTTTAGTGCATCGCTAAATTTATTTAAAGTTAAAGAAACTCGTAACAAAATCTTATTTACCCTATTTGGTATATTATTATTCCGTATCGGTTCTTATTTACCGGTACCTGGGGTAGATGCAGACGTCCTAAAAAACCAAGACTCATCTGGATTATTCGGAATATTTAACACATTTGCAGGAGGGGCTTTACAACAGTTTTCTGTATTTGCTATGGGTATTATGCCCTACATTACAGCATCTATCGTAATTCAACTTATGCAAATGGATGTTATTCCTTCATTAACAGAGTGGTCTAAACAAGGTGAAGTTGGACACAAGAAAACTCAAAAACTAACAAGAGTCTTAGCAATTATCTTAGCATTTATCCAATCGCTAATTATGTCTTATGGATTTAATAATGCATACCAAGGATTAATTAAAGATACTTCAATTCTAGGATTCATTACAGTAGCCGTAGTATTAACAGCTGGTACAGCATTATTACTATGGATTGGTGATCAGATATCTCAATATGGTGTTGGTAATGGTGTATCTATCATTATCTTAGCGGGTATTATTGCTCGTTTACCAATGGAATTTATACAAGTTTATGAATCTCAAATTAAAGATGCTGAAAATCTAACTTTAGCAATTTTAAAAATTGTTATTGTAGCAATTATTGTAATAGGTATCGTTGCTGCTGTAGTATATATACAAGAAGCAAACCGTAAAATTCCTATTCAATACTCTCAAGCGAGAGCAGGTCGTAGAATGTTAGGAGCAAGATCAACTTACTTGCCTCTTAAAGTGAATAGTGCAGGGGTTATCCCAGTAATCTTCGCTATCGCATTCTTACAATTACCTAGAACTATTGCGATATTCGCACCTAATAACGAAAAGTTACAAAAAATTGTATCATATTTCGATTTCAGTCATGTTCTAGGATTAACATTATACGTAGTATTAATTATTGCGTTCTGTTACTTCTATGTAATGGTTCAAGTTAACCCAGAAAAAATGGCTGATAATTTAAGAAAACAAGGAAGTTTTGTTCCAGGGGTTAGACCAGGTAAAAAAACTGAACAATACATTACAGGTATTTTATACAGACTAACGTTTGTAGGTTCAATATTCCTAGCAGCTGTTTCGGTTCTTCCAACAATATTCACAAGCATTGCAAAATTACCAGCATCTGTTCAAATTGGTGGTACAAGTTTAATAATTGTTGTCAGTGTAGCGCTAGAGACAGTTAAACAACTTAATACTCAATTAACAGAGAAGAACTATAGAAGTTTTATTACAGGACGAAAAGGTGGTAAATAATTATGATGAATATTATTTTAATGGGATTACCAGGAGCGGGTAAAGGTACTCAAGCAGAGCAAATTAAAGCGAATTATCCAATTCCGCATATTTCAACGGGAGATATGTTTAGAGCTGCTATTAAAAATGAGACTCCGCTTGGAAAAGAAGCAAAAAGTTATATTGATAAAGGACAACTTGTTCCTGACAGTGTAACTATAGGATTAGTTGAAGAAAGATTGAATCAAGAAGATGCAAAAGAAGGCTTTTTACTTGACGGTTTTCCAAGAACAGTAGAACAAGCTGAAGCCCTTGATCAAATTTTAGCAAAAACTAATAGAAAAATCGATAAAGTATTAAACATCGATGTAGATCCAGCTATTCTGTTACCTCGTTTAACAGGTAGAAGAATCTGTAAACAATGTGGAAACACTTATCACTTGATTTTCAACCCTACAAAAGTTGAAGGTGTTTGTGATAATGATGGTGGTGAACTATACCAAAGAAGTGATGACAACGAAGAAACAGTTGGAAATCGCTTAGAAGTTAATATTAAACAAACAAAACCTCTTTTAGACTTCTACAGTCAAAAAGAAGGTGTAGTTGAAAATATTAATGGTGACCAAGACATCAAAGTAGTTTTCCAAGACGTACAAAAAATATTAGACAAACTGAAATAATCAGGGAGGAAAAGTATGGCAAAAGATGTCATTGAAGTAGAAGGTTTAGTAGTAGAAAACTTGCCGAATGCAATGTTTAAAGTAGAATTAGAAAATGGTCATATTATTTTAGCTCATGTTTCTGGAAAAATCAGAATGAATTATATAAGAATTTTACCAGGTGATAAAGTTACAGTAGAAATGAGTCCGTATGACCTGACAAAAGGTAGAATAACTTATAGATTCAAGTAAGTTATAAACTCAAGGAGGAAATAACGATGAAAGTAAGACCATCAGTAAAAAAAATCTGTGACAAATGTAAAGTAATTCGTCGTGGTGGTAAAGTATTAGTGATTTGCGAAAACGCAAAACATAAACAAAAACAAGGATAATTAATTAGGAGGTGCAAACTTAATGGCACGTATAGCAGGAGTCGATATTCCACGTGAAAAACGCGTTGTTATATCACTAACTTATGTATATGGTATAGGTTTAAAAACTTCTCAAAAAATCTTAAAAGAAGCTGGAGTTTCTGAAGATGTGAGAGTTAAAGACTTAACAGGTGAACAACTAGATAAAATTCGTGAAATCGTAGATAACTACAAAACAGAAGGTGACTTACGTCGTGAAGTTTCATTAAACATCAAACGTCTAATGGAAATCGGATGTTACAGAGGAATCCGTCACCGTCGTGGACTACCAGTAAGAGGACAAAATACTAAGAACAACTCTCGTACTCGTAAAGGTCCTAAGAAAACAGTTGCGAACAAGAAAAAATAATTAGGATAGGAGGAGAAACACAACTATGGCTCGTAAACAACAATCACGTAAACGTCGTGTGAAAAAAAATATACAAAATGGTGTTGCACACATTCGTTCTACATTCAATAACTCAATCGTAACAATTACAGATGAACATGGTAATGCAGTATCATGGTCAAGTGCAGGAGCGCTAGGATTCAAAGGTTCTAGAAAATCTACTCCATTCGCAGCACAAATGGCAAGTGAAGCAGCAGCTAAACAAGCTATGGAACACGGAATGAAATATGTAGATGTAACAGTTAAAGGTCCAGGTGCAGGACGTGAAGCAGCAATTCGTGCATTACAATCTGCTGGATTAGAAGTTACATCAATCAAAGACGTAACTCCAGTTCCTCACAATGGATGTCGCCCACCTAAACGTCGTCGTGTATAATAATAACATAGACAAAATTTAGGAGGTTTAACATAATGTTAGCAATAGAAAAACCAAAAATTCAAATCATTGAAGAATCATCAGATAAGAGATTTGGTCGCTTTGTAGTTGAACCACTTGAACGTGGATATGGAACTACATTAGGTAATTCATTGAGAAGAATGTTAATCTCATCATTACCAGGAGCAGCAGCAAGAAGCATCGATATTGAAGGAGTTCAACATGAATTCCAAGCAATTAAAGGTGTTGTAGAAGATGTTACTGAAATCATTATGAACGTTAAAAACATTGCTTTTGTAGTTCATTCTGAAGAAGAAAAACAAGTTTCAATCAGTGTTAAAGGTCCTGCGGTTGTTACTGCAGCAGACATCGCTATCGATTCTGATATCGAAGTAGTAAATACTGATCAACACATTGCAACAGTATCAGAAGGTGGACAATTTGAAATGATTATTTACGTTGGAAAAGGACGTGGATTTGTACCAGCTGATGGAAACAAAAAACGTGACTTACCAATCGGAGTTATTCCAATCGATTCAATTTACACACCAGTATCAAAAGTTAACTATACAGTAGAAAAAACTAGAGTAGGTCAAAGCACTGACTTTGATAAACTAATCTTAGATGTTACTACTAATGGTTCAATTACAGCTAACGACGCTTTAGCATTAGCATCAAAAATTCTAATTTCACACTTAGAATTATTTATGGAAATGTCTGAAGAAGCAAAAGCTGCTGAAATATTGGTAGCTAAAGAAGAAGATAATAAAGTTCAAATGTTAGAAATGACAATTGAAGAATTAGACTTATCAGTACGTAGTTACAACTGCTTAAAACGTGCAGGAATTAACACAGTACAAGAATTAGCTAGCAAAACAGAACAAGAAATGATTAAAGTAAGAAACTTAGGTCGTAAATCTCTAGAAGAAGTTAAAATTAAACTTCAAGAGTTAGAACTAGGATTCAAAGAAGAATAAAACTAACAAGGAGGCACACTAATGGGTTACAGAAAATTAGGACGTACATCAGCTCACCGTAAAGCGATGTTAAGAAACTTAGTAACTGCTCTACTAGTACACGGTAGAATTGAAACAACTGTTACAAGAGCGAAAGAAGTTCGTTCATTAGCAGAAAAAATGATTACATTAGGTAAAAAAGGTGATCTAGCAGCAAGACGTAATGCAGCTAAATTCATCCAACCTGTTGCAGTAGCAACTGAAGAAGGTAAGAGTCAATTAGCTCTTAAAAAATTATTTGAAGAAGTAGCACCTAAATATGCAGACCGTAACGGTGGATACACTCGTATTCTACGTGTTGGACCACGTAAAGGTGATGGTGCAGAAACAGCTATTATAGAATTAGTTTAATAAAAATTTTTCATACAACAATAACATACTACATACACACACAACTAAACAACACATACAACAAGAATTTAAACTAATTTTTTTGGCAAAAGAGTGCTTGAAATGCGTAGGAAAAGGCTACGTCGTCTAGCTCTAACGTATCCTAGCTTCTCGCTAGGATACCCTTTTGTCCCTTTAAAAATTAAATCTAATTATACTTTAAAAGATTACCAGGCAAGGTAGTCTTTTTTTGCTTTGTACGTTTGGATTTCTAGTGCCAAAGGGTACGACGAAATCCTTACGTACAAAGTACGCAACGAAGACTTACTTTTAGAGGAACGAAGTGACGAATAAAAGTAGCAGTGATAACTACTAACCATCTTAGTCGCGTTGCTTCTGATGATTAGAGTTATTGTTGCATAAGTTACTCGATAAAATTTCTCTGCATCCTTTGGATTTGTGAAATTTAACGATTAACTCATAGTCAAGACTGCGAGGCAGTGTTAAGATTTTTAGAATCTTTGATTCGTAAAAATCATTACGTGCAAAATACGCAAAAGGAACTAAATTTCTGAGGAACAAAGAGATGAAAGAAATTTTTAGTTCCAACTGCGAAGTGACAATGAAATTATAAGAAACTTTGTAGAAGTATTATTTAACGTTAGGTACAACGTACGCAAGGACGTACCAAGAAGCAAGACGTTAGTCGCAGATGATTAGATTACGTCTACTGCGAAATAACGTTGAGATTTTTAGAATCTTCGATTCGTAGAAATCATTACGTGCAAAATACGCAAAAGGAGCTAAATTTCTAAGGAACGAAGAGACGAGAGAAATTTTTAGTTCCAACTGCGAAGTGACAAAGTAGAATTTGAAAATTATGAATTAGCATACGTTAGGTACAAAGTACGCAACGAAGACTTACTTTTAGAGGAACGAAGTGACGAATAAAAGTAGCAGTGATAATTACTAACCATCTTAGTCGCGTTGCTTCTGATGATTAGAGTTATTGTTGCATAAGTTACTCGATAAAATTTCTCTGCATCCTTTGGATTTGTGAAATTTAACGATTAACTCATAGTCAAGACTGCGAGGTAGTGTTGAGATTTCTAGAATTTTCGATTCGTAGAAATCGTTACGTGCAAAATACGCAAGGACGTACCGAGCAAAGGGATAGTTAAAACTGATTGAAATACGTCTATTGCGAGAGTTGTTAATATTTCTAGTTGCAATGATATTATAAATAAATTAGTCGAAGTATCTGTTTCTCTGTTAAATTCGCTTTATTATGAAAATAAGGAGAAAGCTATGCTATTTTAATAGTAGAATAGCTTTTTTTATTTTATTTCTCTTTTTTTGAAGGTAACAGTAACAACTTGATAATATTTAGAATTTGATTATCGTAAAATGATATTTAAATGATGAATATAGGGAGTATCTACTATAGAGGGTACTATAATCATAAGAAGTATATTTGATATCTTTATTTATGCTGTTGATTATTTCTGAAAAATTATTAGTTAGAACATTATTATACATTGTATTTTACTCTGTCTTTTATATTTCTTGAATGTTTTTTAATAGCCTTTAATATATAAGTTAAAGATGATTAGCGTAAATTTAAGGCTTGAATCCATCAGAATTACTATTATTAGAACTCTAAAAAAATAACTCTTATATAACTGAAAATCTTGATTAATTTAGATTTAAAGTTTTGTATAACTCTTTATCTTTTTTTTAATACTGTTTATAAATAAAATCTTATATTTACTAGAATTTTTATTTACTAATTGAATAATTATATATATATCAATAATTATCTTTATAATTGTAAAGAATACTCTGATTGAAGTCTCTAATTAAGAGTTTTGTGAACGTATGCAACTTAAATTTAAAATATATAGAATCGCTATTTTAAAAAAATTAACTTAATTAATAATTTTAAAGGAGGCTATTTTCCTAATCTTTCCTCTAAATAAGCGATAATTGATATCACTTAAAAATTGATTTATAAAATGAAAAATATGTTTTATTGATTGAATAAATAAAAAATAAATTTTTATGTTTAAGAGTTTACATAAACTAAATTTCACCTATGTATATAGGAATAATAAGTATTTATAGATAGACTTATTTTATAAATATAATATATCTATTATATAAAAATATTATAAGAGTATTAAAAAAACGCGGGGTTGTTTTATTGAAAGGGTTATTATTGTATATTATAATGAACTTGGTCGTTTCTATATAAAATACAAAAAAATAAAAAAAAATATAAATTAAAGGAGAAGTAACATGAATAAAAAGAAATATATTTCAGTGTTTGCAGGTTCCATATTATTATTCAATGGAGTTTTTGTTTCATTAAATGTTCCTAATTTAACAACTAACTCGATAGTAGTAGCAGCCGAAGATGAACCACCTGCTGACGAGGAAATTCCAGATGCTGAACAGCTAGGATATCAAAAACAGCTTAAAAAATTACTTGATGAAGCTGACGGATATATTAATGATAATGATCATGAGAGTTTTGATCCATTCTTTGAAGAAGAAGCTGAGACTCTTAGAAATTTAGTGACTTCTATTAAAGATGAATATAAGGTTCAAAAGAATATATTAATTAATCGTTATAATAAAGTTTTAGAATTTGCTGGAAGATCATCTGAAAAAGTTCCACTAGTAGGAGGAGAAGAAAATAAACCTACCCCACCGGCAGTGACAGAAGTAGAAAAAGAATTCACAGAAACACGACCAATTCCATTCGAAACTGTTAAACAAGACGATGCAACTTTAGACAAAGGTGTAGAGAAAGAAAAAACAGCAGGAGTAGAGGGAGTAAAAACCATCACTTACAAAGCTAAATTCAAAGAAAATAAAGAAGTAGCGAATACTAGAACGAAAGTAAAAGAAGAAGTAACGAAACAACCAGTAAACAAAGTAGTCCTAGTAGGAACAAAACCAGTGGTGACAGAAGTAGAAAAAGAATTCACAGAAACACAACCAATTCCATTCGAAACTGTTAAACAAGACGATGCAACTTTAGACAAAGGTGTAGAGAAAGAAAAAACAGCAGGAGTAGAGGGAGTAAAAACCATCACTTATAAAGCTAAATTCAAAGAAAATAAAGAAGTAGCGAATACTAGAACGAAAGTAAAAGAAGAAGTAACGAAACAACCAGTAAACAAAGTAGTCCTAGTAGGAACAAAACCAGTGGTGACAGAAGTAGAAAAAGAATTCACAGAAACACAACCAATTCCATTCGAAACTGTTAAACAAGACGATGCAACTTTAGACAAAGGTGTAGAGAAAGAAAAAACAGCAGGAGTAGAGGGAGTAAAAACCATTACTTATAAAGCTAAATTCAAAGAAAATAAAGAAGTAGCGAATACTAGAACGAAAGTAAAAGAAGAAGTAACGAAACAACCAGTAAACAAAGTAGTCCTAGTAGGAACAAAACCATTGGTGACAGAAGTAGAAAAAGAATTCACAGAAACACAACCAATTCCATTCGAAACTGTTAAACAAGACGATGCAACTTTAGACAAAGGTGTAGAGAAAGAAAAAACAGCAGGAGTAGAAGGAGTAAAAACCATCACTTACAAAGCTAAATTCAAAGAAAATAAAGAAGTAGCGAATACTAGAACGAAAGTAAAAGAAGAAGTAACGAAACAACCAGTAAACAAAGTAGTCCTAGTAGGAACAAAACCAGTGGTGACAGAAGTAGAAAAAGAATTCACAGAAACACAACCAATTCCATTTGAAACTGTTAAACAAGACGATGCAACTTTAGACAAAGGTGTAGAGAAAGAAAAAACAGCAGGAGTAGAAGGAGTAAAAACCATCACTTACAAAGCTAAATTCAAAGAAAATAAAGAAGTAGCGAATACTAGAACGAAAGTAAAAGAAGAAGTAACGAAACAACCAGTAAACAAAGTAGTCCTAGTAGGAACAAAACCAGTGGTGACAGAAGTAGAAAAAGAATTCACAGAAACACAACCAATTCCATTCGAAACTGTTAAACAAGACGATGCAACTTTAGACAAAGGTGTAGAGAAAGAAAAAACAGCAGGAGTAGAGGGAGTAAAAACCATCACTTATAAAGCTAAATTCAAAGATAATAAAGAAGTAGCGAATACTAGAACGAAAGTAAAAGAAGAAGTAACGAAACAACCAGTAAACAAAGTAGTCCTAGTAGGAACAAAAGAAAAAACTATTGCTCCAGGCGGAACAGTAGTAACACCGACTCCAACACCTGATTTTAAACCAGTACCAAGGGAGAAATTCAGTGTAACACCTGAAGAAGGGGTACAAAATCTTGTAGAAGAGAAACCAAGATTAGAAATTTCTACAGAAGAAATCCCATTTTCTGTAGAAAAAAGATACAATAATAAGTTAGAAAAAGGTGTACAAAGAGAAATTGCTTCTGGAGAAAATGGAACACGAAAAGTATTTTCTAAAGTAGAAATGATTGCGGGGAAAGAAAAAAGAACAGTTGTATCTACTGAGATCGAAAAAGAGGCTAAAAATCAAATTTTAGAAATTGGAACGTTAGATCCAAAAACAAATACAACTCGTAATGAAGAAAATTCAAAAGTTAAAGATATCAATAAAGATCAAAAAACTGAAAGTATTAAAGGTACATCAGTTAAAGATATCAATAAAGATGCAAAAATTGAAAGTAATAAAGGTAAATTACCGTTAACAGGTATTTCACAAATTAATACATTCATTGCAGGTGTATTTACATTAATAATAGCAGGTGTACTTACAATATTCAAACGAAAAAAAAGATAGAATAGAGGAGTAGACATGTCAAAGGAAAGGTATATTTTTAAAAGAAAAGATTTAAGAAAACTGTTTAAAGTATTCTTAGCACTATCTGTAATATTTACGTTGTTTTCCCCGTGGCTAAAGACAACACAACATATAGCACGAGCTGTAAATGACGATTTAATACATAATATTCAATCTTTAGGTGATAATATTACAGTAGCACAAAAAGGGTGTGATATTGTAGTTAAGAAAAAAGATAAAACCCATTGGGCGGTCCCAAGAAAGCCGATAGATCTTGTTATTCTACAAGATGCTAGTGGATCGTTTGAAAATACAATTGGAAATGTTAAAGCTGCTCTTTCGCAATTAACAACTCCAGTAGATGCAATTAATTATGATCCTGATAATCCTCGTTTAGTATTTACAGGTGACCCAGATACTACTGACCGTGTAATGGTAGCGAGTTTCAAAGATTTAGACGGATATAGACTTTATGATAAACAACAGCAACCATCAGCTAGTTCATATGTAGATGCTAGTGGAAGAAATTATGATCCGGAAAAAAGAACTTGGTATTCTTATTCAGGTAATGATATTTACTGGTGGAATAGCTCTATAAACAACTGGGTAACTAAATATGAAGCTGATACTAATTTTACTGGGGATTATCAAGAAGGTACATGGGATGGAAGTAAGTATACTCTAGAATCTAGTAATTTAACAAATGATAAAACTGCTATCCATAACTTTATTAATTCTATTACAACACGTGGAGGAACTCCAACTGTTCCAGCTATTGAGGATATAATAAATAAGTATAATAGCGTAAAAGGGAATATGAATAATGATAGAAAAACAGTATTCCTTCTTATTACAGACGGAGTAGCCAATGGTGTTCGTAAAGATGGTAAAGTTGTTATTGAATATTCAGGTAAGAGAAATGATAAATTATTAGAAAAATATGGTATTGATCCACTATCATATCAACAAATGGAAGGATCTTCAAATATCCTAGCAAGAGCTGATGAACTTACTAAAGTAGGTGCTAAACTTAAACAAGCTGTAGGAGAAAAAGGTTCTGTTGTAGTAGGTTTCTGGGAAGATTTAAATAAATTAACTACATATGGACAATATTATAATATTTATGATAATGGTTTTAGAGACACTGGAATAAATTTTGGTGATAATAGATCTGTTCGTGAAATATTCTCAACAGCACTTAGAAGTTTAGCTTCTCCTGATAAAGTAATTAACGGGAAAAATGCAACATTCTATGTTAATGAACAAAATGATATTCAAGCATTTTCTAATAAAGTATTAGCTTCTGTAGGTAATGCGTTGATTAAGGAAAATGTACAAGGTGATTTTACAGTCACAGAAGGTTATAGAGTAAAATCAGTGAGTATAAACCATAAGAAAGTAGTCGACAAGGAAACTATTGATAAAGAACATGAAATTCGTGGAACTATAAAACAAGATGGTAATAATGTCACTATTTCAGTACCTGATGCAGCTTTTAATCCAGGAGAAAATAAATTTGATTATGAGTTAGTAAATACTGTAGAACAACCTAACCTGAGTGAAGATGAGGAAGTACCGCCAGCTGATGATTATACTCCTACAACAGAAGATAAAAAAGTTGGTGAGTTAGTAGGACGTTTCCATGTAGGGAAATACCAAACAGATTTAATCGGTTCAAAAGAAGAACGAACAGTAAAAGTTAATTCATTGAAATATTGTTATCCAAACGTTAAAAAAGCAATTAAAGATAAAAATACTACTAATGACAAAGCAGATATCGATGATCCTGTTTTAGAAGGAAAAAAATCTTATGGAGCAGTACTAGATGATGTTCGAGAAGAATTTGATTATACAGTTGATTACAGAATGAATCATATTCCACTTAACTTTGAAAAAAATGCTATGCTTATAGATCCAATAGATTATCGACTTGATGTAATTGATGCGTATGTAACCGAAACGGGATCAACTCAAAGATTAACTGACTTTACAATTAGGAAAGTTAATGAAACTGATTCTGTCACTAAGAAAGAACGAACAGTTGTAGTAGCTGATATTCCTCAAAAACCGGGAACAAAAACAGACAGTGTAGATGAAGGAAACTATGGAGGACATAAGTTTAAAAAATACACATTACATGTGAAAGTTAAAATAAAAGATGAATATCCGTATGAAAAGAGTCAAAAAGACTATATTAAAATTCTTCAGGAAAACGATGGACATGGATTAAGAAACCAAGCCTCTATAAAATGGAATGGAGAAACGAATAATCCAAGTGATGACACAGCACAAGTAAGACGTTCAAATAACGTGTTTGTTGTACCACCGGTAAAAACAGATATAGATAAAAAAGTACGTGGCGAAAGCGAAACAGTGGATCAAGGAAGAGAACATTATTACTTACCACAACGTTATGATAAGTTTATCTATGATATTAAATCTTCATGGCCAGGACTAATGGATAGCTATTCTATTGAAGACCAACTTGAACCTGAATTAGAAGTAAATAAAGCTGACATTAAGGTAATGGTTAACAATAAAGAAATTACAGATTTAAAAGATCATATTACTGTAGAAAATAACTTAGTAAAATTATCATTGGTTAAAAATGATATCACACCTAAGTTAAACAGAGCTATTCAAAATGCGAATAAAGGAAACAATGGCCCAGCTCAAATTCATATTGAAATTAAAGCGAAAATTAAAGATGGTGCAAATATAGATAGATTTAAAGATGATAATGGAGTTATTAATGTACCTAATAAGGCTACTGTAAAATTAAATAATCAACCAACAGAATCTAAAACAGTTTATGTAACACCAAATGAACCAACTGTTACGAAAAAAATCAATAACACGTTAGATCATTTAAATATTCCATCATGGGATAAAAAAGATAATGCTTATAATTATAATATTAAAACTACATTACCAGGTAATATAGATGCCTATAATATATACAAAATTGAAGATGTTTTAGATCAAGATTTAGAATTACAAGAAGGTAAGAATCCAACTATTAAAGGTGAAGTTGCAGAACATTTTGACGTAAGTTATGACAGTACAACTAGAACAGTGACTGCCAAAGTAAAAGATGGTCATTTCAATCAATTAACAGGTAAGAGTATTATAGAGTTAGAAATTCCAGCAAAAATAAAAGATGGAGTTTCTCGTGAAAAAATACCTAATATAGCCAAAGTATTTTATAATACAACAAATGCAACAGGTGAACCTAAGAAATTAGAAACGCCACCTGTAACAGTAACACCACCACCAAGTGCACCAACTAAGAAAATTAATGAAACATTAGATGATTTAGTAATAAACTCAGCAAGTGAAAATGCCTATAACTATAATATAAAATCTAAGTTACCAGGTAATATAGCTGAATATAAACAATACGGTATTAAAGATAAATTAGATGATAGACTTGAATTACAAGAAGGAAAACAAGCATCAATAAAAGGCGAAAATGCAGAACATTTCGATGTAACATATGATAAAGCGACTAATACAGTAGTGGCAAAAGTAAAAGAAGGTCATTTTGAAAATCTAAAAGGAGTTGCAGAAGTAGAATTAGTAATTCCAGCAAAAATAAAAGATGGAGTAACAGAGAAAAAAATACCTAATGAAGCAACAGTAATTTTTAATCAAACAGACGCTAATGGTGAACCAAAAGAAACACCAAAAACACCACCAGTAACAGTAACGCCACCGCCACCAAGTGAGCCACCAATTACAAAAACAGTAAATGATAAAACTCATGAGGATTTAACATCGTTAACACAAGAATTTGTTTATAAAATTGAAACACAAGTTCCAAAACATGCGACAGCATTTGAAGTAACAGACACTATAAAAGATGTGTTAGAGTTTAAAGGTGCAGCAGATATAGAAGCAACTGTAGACGGAGAAACAATTACTGATGTTAAGACTGAAGGTAAAACTCTTACTGTCAAATTATCAGATGACCAAGTGAAAAACAAAGCTGGTAAAAATGTAGTAGTTAAATTTAAAGCAAGACTTAAAGATAATTTGAAAGCAGAAGAATTAACAGAATTCACTACAGAAGATGTGGTTAGAGTTCCAAATACAGCTAAATATAAAATTAATTTAAGTGATGAACCAAAATTTAATAAAGAATCACAACCAGTAACGGTTACACCACCAAAACCAAATGAGCCAGGTATTACTAAAAAAGTAAATAACCAAGGACATGTTAATTTGACTGAGCCAGAAGAAGTATTCACTTATAAAATTGAAACAACAGTTCCAATGAATGCAACTGAATTTTCTATCACAGATACATTAGTAGATGAATTAGAATTCGGAAATAATGGTACTCCAGTTTCAGCAAAAGTAGAAAATGATTTTATAGATAATAGTAATATTACTATAAAAGGACAAACATTAACGGTTAAATTATCAGATGAGCAAGTTCGAACAAAAGGTGGAAAAGCAGTAGTAGTAGAATTTGTTGCTAAAGTAAAACAAGGAGCTAACATCTCTAAATATACAGAGAAAAAAGTTCCTAATAAGGCAACATATCATATTGATAATAAATTCAATAAAGATTCAAATACAGTAACAGTAACACCACCACCAAGCAAACCGGAAATTTCTAAAAAAGTAAATGAAGCGAATCATTATGACTTACCAAACCGTAATGATGAGTTTACATATACAATAACTACGCAAATGCCTAATAATGCTAACATATTTGAAATTACGGATGAATTAAAAGAAGTATTACAATTTGTAGGAGAAAAAGGTAATACAGTAGTAAAAATTGATGGTAAAGATGCTGGAAATAAAGCGACTATTAATATAAAAGGTCAAAAACTGCAAGTTTCATTTACAGAGGAGTCTGTAAAAGGGGATGCCGGAAAAGTAATTGAAGTAACATTCAAAGCCAAAATTAGAGAGGGAGCAAACCTATCTAACTATATAACTAGTGATAAAATACAAGTACCAAACAAAGCTTCATATGATATTAACAATGATCCAAAATATCATAAAGACTCAAACGTAGTACCAGTAACACCACCAACACCAAGCGAACCAGAGATCAAGAAAGATGTAAATGGAAAAGCAAGTGAAACATTACAAAATCGAGATGAAGAATTCACATACAACATAACTACAAAAGTACCAGAAGACGCAACAGCGTTTGAAGTACACGATACAATAGAAGGAGTATTAGAATTCTCAGGAGATAAAGGTGGAGCGAAAGCAACACTAAATGGAAAAGACTTAGCCGCTGAAAGAATTACAACAGATGGACAAACAATCAAAGTAACTCTAACAGAAGACGAAGTAAAAGCCAACGGCGGAAAAGAAGTAAAACTAAGCTTCAAAGCCAAAATCAAAGCAGGAGCGAACCTATCTGGATATGTGACTAAAGAAGGACAAACACAAGTACCAAACAAAGCACAATACAGAGTAGACCTTCCAAACAAACCAGGTGTAACAAAAGACTCAAACGTAGTACCAGTAACACCACCAACACCAAGCGAACCAGAGATCAAGAAAGATGTAAATGGAAAAGCAAGTGAAACACTACAAAATCGAGATGAAGAATTCACATACAACATAACTACAAAAGTACCAGAAGACGCAACAGCATTCGAAGTACACGATACAATCGAAGGAGTATTAGAATTCTCAGGAGATAAAGGTGGAGCGAAAGCAACACTAGATGGAAAAGACTTAGTCGCTGAAAGAATTACAACAGATGGACAAACAATCAAAGTAACTCTAACAGAAGACGAAGTAAAAGCCAACGGCGGAAAAGAAGTAAAACTAAGCTTCAAAGCCAAAATCAAAGCAGGAGCGAACCTATCTGGATATGTGACTAAAGAAGGACAAACACAAGTACCAAACAAAGCACAATACAGAGTAGACCTTCCAAACAAACCAGGTGTAACAAAAGACTCAAACGTAGTACCAGTAACACCACCAACGCCAAGCGAACCAGAGATCAAGAAAGATGTAAATGGAAAAGCAAGTGAAACATTACAAAATCGAGATGAAGAATTCACATACAACATAACTACAAAAGTACCAGAAGACGCAACAGCGTTTGAAGTACACGATACAATAGAAGGAGTATTAGAATTCTCAGGAGATAAAGGTGGAGCGAAAGCAACACTAAATGGAAAAGACTTAGCCGCTGAAAGAATTACAACAGATGGACAAACAATCAAAGTAACTCTAACAGAAGACGAAGTAAAAGCAAATGGTGGCAAAGAAGTAAAACTAAGCTTCAAAGCCAAAATCAAAGCAGGAGCGAACCTATCTGGATATGTGACTAAAGAAGGACAAACACAAGTACCAAACAAAGCACAATACAGAGTAGACCTTCCAAACAAACCAGGTGTAACAAAAGACTCAAACGTAGTACCAGTAACACCACCAACACCAAGCGAACCAGAGATCAAGAAAGATGTAAATGGAAAAGCAAGTGAAACATTACAAAATCGAGATGAAGAATTCACATACAACATAACTACAAAAGTACCAGAAGACGCAACAGCGTTTGAAGTACACGATACAATCGAAGGAGTATTAGAATTCTCAGGAGATAAAGGTGGAGCGAAAGCAACACTAAATGGAAAAGACTTAGCCGCTGAAAGAATTACAACAGATGGACAAACAATCAAAGTAACTCTAACAGAAGACGAAGTAAAAGCTAATGGAGGTAAAGAAGTAAAACTAAGCTTCAAAGCCAAAATCAAAGCAGGAGCGAACCTATCTGGATATGTGACTAAAGAAGGACAAACACAAGTACCAAACAAAGCACAATACAGAGTAGACCTTCCAAACAAACCAGGTGTAACAAAAGACTCAAACGTAGTACCAGTAACACCACCAACACCAAGCGAACCAGAGATCAAGAAAGATGTAAATGGAAAAGCAAGTGAAACATTACAAAATCGAGATGAAGAATTCACATACAACATAACTACAAAAGTACCAGAAGACGCAACAGCGTTTGAAGTACACGATACAATCGAAGGAGTATTAGAATTCTCAGGAGATAAAGGTGGAGCGAAAGCAACACTAGATGGAAAAGACTTAGCCGCTGAAAGAATTACAACAGATGGACAAACAATCAAAGTAACTCTAACAGAAGACGAAGTAAAAGCCAACGGCGGAAAAGAAGTAAAACTAAGCTTCAAAGCCAAAATCAAAGCAGGAGCGAACCTATCTGGATATGTGACTAAAGAAGGACAAACACAAGTACCAAACAAAGCACAATACAGAGTAGACCTTCCAAACAAACCAGGTGTAACAAAAGACTCAAACGTAGTACCAGTAACACCACCAACGCCAAGCGAACCAGAGATCAAGAAAGATGTAAATGGAAAAGCAAGTGAAACATTACAAAATCGAGATGAAGAATTCACATACAACATAACTACAAAAGTACCAGAAGACGCAACAGCATTCGAAGTACACGATACAATCGAAGGAGTATTAGAATTCTCAGGAGATAAAGGTGGAGCGAAAGCAACACTAGATGGAAAAGACTTAGTCGCTGAAAGAATTACAACAGATGGACAAACAATCAAAGTAACTCTAACAGAAGACGAAGTAAAAGCCAACGGCGGAAAAGAAGTAAAACTAAGCTTCAAAGCCAAAATCAAAGCAGGAGCGAACCTATCTGGATATGTGACTAAAGAAGGACAAACACAAGTACCAAACAAAGCACAATACAGAGTAGACCTTCCAAACAAACCAGGTGTAACAAAAGACTCAAACGTAGTACCAGTAACACCACCAACGCCAAGCGAACCAGAGATCAAGAAAGATGTAAATGGAAAAGCAAGTGAAACATTACAAAATCGAGATGAAGAATTCACATACAACATAACTACAAAAGTACCAGAAGACGCAACAGCGTTTGAAGTACACGATACAATAGAAGGAGTATTAGAATTCTCAGGAGATAAAGGTGGAGCGAAAGCAACACTAAATGGAAAAGACTTAGCCGCTGAAAGAATTACAACAGATGGACAAACAATCAAAGTAACTCTAACAGAAGACGAAGTAAAAGCAAATGGTGGCAAAGAAGTAAAACTAAGCTTCAAAGCCAAAATCAAAGCAGGAGCGAACCTATCTGGATATGTGACTAAAGAAGGACAAACACAAGTACCAAACAAAGCACAATACAGAGTAGACCTTCCAAACAAACCAGGTGTAACAAAAGACTCAAACGTAGTACCAGTAACACCACCAACACCAAGCGAACCAGAGATCAAGAAAGATGTAAATGGAAAAGCAAGTGAAACATTACAAAATCGAGATGAAGAATTCACATACAACATAACTACAAAAGTACCAGAAGACGCAACAGCGTTTGAAGTACACGATACAATCGAAGGAGTATTAGAATTCTCAGGAGATAAAGGTGGAGCGAAAGCAACACTAGATGGAAAAGACTTAGCCGCTGAAAGAATTACAACAGATGGACAAACAATCAAAGTAACTCTAACAGAAGACGAAGTAAAAGCGAATGGAGGCAAAGAAGTAAAACTAAGCTTCAAAGCCAAAATCAAAGCAGGAGCGAACCTATCTGGATATGTGACTAAAGAAGGACAGACACAAGTACCAAACAAAGCACAATACAGAGTAGACCTTCCAAATAAACCAGGTGTAACAAAAGACTCAAACGTAGTACCAGTAACACCACCAACACCAAGCGAACCAGAGATCAAGAAAGATGTAAATGGAAAAGCAAGTGAAACATTACAAAATCGAGATGAAGAATTCACATACAACATAACTACAAAAGTACCAGAAGACGCAACAGCGTTTGAAGTACACGATACAATAGAAGGAGTATTAGAATTCTCAGGAGATAAAGGTGGAGCGAAAGCAACACTAGATGGAAAAGACTTAGCCGCTGAAAGAATTACAACAGATGGACAAACAATCAAAGTAACTCTAACAGAAGACGAAGTAAAAGCCAACGGCGGAAAAGAAGTGAAACTAAGCTTCAAAGCCAAAATCAAAGCAGGAGCGAACCTATCTGGATATGTGACTAAAGAAGGACAAACACAAGTACCAAACAAAGCACAATACAGAGTAGACCTTCCAAACAAACCAGGTGTAACAAAAGACTCAAACGTAGTACCAGTAACACCACCAACACCAAGCGAACCAGAGATCAAGAAAGATGTAAATGGAAAAGCAAGTGAAACATTACAAAATCGAGATGAAGAATTCACATACAACATAACTACAAAAGTACCAGAAGACGCAACAGCGTTTGAAGTACACGATACAATAGAAGGAGTATTAGAATTCTCAGGAGATAAAGGTGGAGCGAAAGCAACACTAAATGGAAAAGACTTAGCCGCTGAAAGAATTACAGTAGATGGACAAACAATCAAAGTAACTCTAACAGAAGACGAAGTAAAAGCCAACGGCGGAAAAGAAGTGAAACTAAGCTTCAAAGCCAAAATCAAAGCAGGAGCGAACCTATCTGGATATGTGACTAAAGAAGGACAAACACAAGTACCAAACAAAGCACAATACAGAGTAGACCTTCCAAACAAACCAGGTGTAACAAAAGACTCAAACGTAGTACCAGTAACACCACCAACACCAAGCGAACCAGAGATCAAGAAAGATGTAAATGGAAAAGCAAGTGAAACACTACAAAATCGAGATGAAGAATTCACATACAACATAACTACAAAAGTACCAGAAGACGCAACAGCATTCGAAGTACACGATACAATCGAAGGAGTATTAGAATTCTCAGGAGATAAAGGTGGAGCGAAAGCAACACTAGATGGAAAAGACTTAGTCGCTGAAAGAATTACAACAGATGGACAAACAATCAAAGTAACTCTAACAGAAGACGAAGTAAAAGCTAATGGAGGCAAAGAAGTAAAACTAAGCTTCAAAGCCAAAATCAAAGCAGGAGCGAACCTATCTGGATATGTGACTAAAGAAGGACAAACACAAGTACCAAACAAAGCACAATACAGAGTAGACCTTCCAAACAAACCAGGTGTAACAAAAGACTCAAACGTAGTACCAGTAACACCACCACCGTCTGATCCAACGAAACCTAATATTGTAAAAACTGTTAATAACAAGCAACAACAGGTATTAAGTAAAATTGATGAGGAATTTGTATATAGAATTTCTACAACAATGCCGGAGAATGCGGAACAGTTTAATGTACTAGATAAATTAGAAAGTGTGTTAGAATTTAGTGGTAAACCTGAAGTTAGTGTTAATGGTAAGAAAGTTAATACGAAAATTACTCAAAATGATGGTGAATTAAATGTAGAATTTAAAGGCGATTTTGTTAAACAAAATGCTGGAAAATCTATTGAAATAGAATTTAAAGCTAAAATTACTAAGGATGCAGATTTATCAAAATACAGAGATTCTGGATATGCTGTACCGAATGAAGCTCGCTATATTGTAAATAATGATCCAAAAATTACTGGTAAAACACCACCAGTATTCGTTACACCACCACCAATTAAAATAGTACCACCAAAACTAGGTGAGAAATCAATTAACTCAGAAAATGGTGAAGAGAATGAAACTCTTAGAGAATTAAAAGTAAATAATGAAGTATTTAGATACGACATTAAAGAGCGCTTAGGGATTAATCAAGACTACAAACAATTTGCTATTAGTGACGATTTAGAAAAAGTACTAGATATTCTTAAAGCTGAGGTTCGAATCGATGGTGAAAAAGTAGATACTATAGCTGTAAATAAAGAATTAGCTAAATTAAATGATGAATTAACTAAAGTTCAAAATAAACTTCAACAAGCTAAAGGTGAATCAACAGCAAGAAAAGACGCGAGAGATTCAGAAATTAAATTAACTGATAAAAAACAACAATTAGAAGTAGTAAATTCTAAGATAAAATCTGAGAAAATTAGAGAAAAAGTTGTTGAATTAAATAAAGAAAAAGTTCTTCTTGAAAAAGATATAGAAACATTAACTAGTGAATTAGCTGAAAAACAAAAAACTATTGGAAATAATAGTATAAATAAAGAAGAATTGGAAAAAGTTGTCCATGATTTGAATAAACAAATTAAGGATTATAAAGAATCAGATAAATTTAAAGCAATTGAATTACTAAATAATGCTTTATCTACAAGAAATGATAAGAATACAATAGATAAAGAAGCGTTGAAAAAAATCGGAGATTTAGTAGTTAAAGATAATACTGTAGTATTTGAGGTTACAAATAAAGATATCTTAAAATTATTAGAAGGTAGAGAAGTTACATTATCAATCTATGCTAAGATAAAAGATAATGTAGATTTATCTAAATACAAAGATGAAAATGTGATAAAAGTACCTAATGAAGCTAAGATAATTTTTGACCATAAGCCAAAAGTTACTAATAAGGTATATGTATTACCGAAGCCTAAAGATCCGACACCACCGCCAGGAGAGGTTCCACCAATTCCTGAGATTCCAAAAGAACCGAAACCTAAGAAACCAACCCCACCAACACCAGAAATTCCAACACAACCAAAACCTAAGAAACCAACACCACAAGTACCAACTACAAAAGTGGAGAAAGCATTGGCGAAAACGGGAGTTACTACAAGTACAAGTACAGGATGGTTAGGAGTAATAGGGTTGATAGCTTTACTATTCGTAAGAAAATATTCTAACAATAGAAAAGATAAATAATAAATATGCACTTGATTTGTAAATAATCAAGTGCATATTATATAATCATAGTACACGCAAATATTCTTTACATATAAATTATATTAGTGATTAAAATGAGAGAAGGGGAATTATAAGGTGAGGAAGAATATTATAATAATAACAAGTATATTTTTATCTATATTGGCAATAGCTGTATTTTTATTTGTAGATGGAAATAATACTCAAAAGAAAGAAAAAAATAATATCTCGATTAATTATCAAGAATTTGTTAATAAGAAATTACCAGATATTACAGTGTATAGTAAAGAAAACAAGGAGATTTCAATAAAATCAATATCCTCAGGGAAACCAGTATTTATGATGTATTGGGCAAGTTGGTGTCCAGATTGTCAAAAACAGTTACCTATTATTAAAAAATTATATGATGAATATAAAGATAAGATAGAATTTATATTGATAAATATTGCGGATGGAGAGAGAGAGACGCAAGATAAAGCACTTTCGTATTTAAAAGACAAGGAGTATAATTTTAACTATTATTCCGCTACGGAAAACGCAATAGATTTATTAAAGATTAACACTATTCCTACAAAAGTGATAGTATCAAAAGATGGTATAGTAAAGAATATACATATAGAAGAATTTTCATCATATGAAAAATTAAAGAAAGATATAGAAGGTGAAATATAGCGATTCTTTAATTGCTGGAAATAGAATAGAGTGTAGTATGTTATTAACTACACTCTATTTTTATATTGTATTACGCATCAGATCTAGCGAATTTATTTTTCATATTACAGCTTGCTGTAAATAGTGCTTTATCTAATAAATCATCTGTTTGAACTTTAAGTTCTTTAGCAATTTTATCGTTAGCTTTTTCTAGATAATTTTTAGCAGCTTCTCTTGATACCTTAGTTTCTATAAACTCTTCATCATATTTATTAAGAAGTTCTCTTGATTGTGATTGGACTTTTAATTGATAACGTTCAACATGTGAAGCAGTATCTGCAAAATGAGCATCACAAAGAGCTGCAATTAAGCGATTAGTCCAGTAGAAGTTTTCTGTTGTTACTTGGTTAGTTGTGTTAGATAGGTATTCAGGTGTGCGATTAATGTTAGTGTAGAATGGAACAATAGCATTAAATACACAAGAACCAACAGCTAACCATTGAATAGATTTAAGTTCGTCAGGCATATATGGTCTTATTTGAACCAATCCTAAGAAGTTAGTACGATTTATACCGATTGGACGTAAAGTACCTTTTTTAACAGAATTAATGTTTTTAGAGTATGAATCGTATTCAGTTCCTTGGTAGTGGTGAGATAATCCATATTTAATATCTTCAACTGTTATTTTTTTCTCTGGTACTCTAGCCCAAGGTAAATTATCAGAGTCTGGTCGATAGTCAGAATTTATACCATCATAAGTGTTACTTGTTGGATTGAAATAACGTTGAAGAATCCAAGCACGCGGTGTATTGTATGTATGATCGGCATCACTACGGCTACCGAAAGCGTGACGTGGATTAAAGTTTCCATCGATTGATAAGTCTAGGTGATATTTATCAACAAATTCTTTTAAATCAGAAGAGCACATGTACTCTTTTCTAGCTCCAAAAGCATCTTCAAAATCAAATTTATCGATACCAAGTTGGTTTGGCATAATAACATAACTATCATCAGGAACACGGCGTGCCATCCAATGATGTCCACCTATAGTTTCAAACCACCAAATTTCGTTTTCATCTTGGAATGCAATTCCGTTCATTTCATAAGTACCATATTTTTCTAAAAGTTTACCTAGAAATTCAACACCTTCACGTGCAGTTGCAATATATGGCATTACTATTGTATAAATATCCTCTTCACCGATTCCACCTACTTGTTCAGGTACATAATCAGCGTCTCCTGGATTACCAACAGCAGGTTTATATTCTACTAATGGATCAGCTCCAAGGACACGTTCATTAGATGTAATAGTTTCAGTAGCGCTCATAGAAACATTATATTCATTAGCACCACATTGTCCCCAAATACCATTATCTAAAATAGCGTTAGGTACTGCAGTATAACGTACCGGATTATTAGGTAATTCGATTTCTACTTTTGAAATAACAGATTTATATTTACGAGGTTGTTCCTCTGGACTTACGTTTATGAATTTTTTCGATCTAAACACTCCTGAGGGTGAGTCCTCAGTACGAGCTACCATAGTTGAACCGTCGTAACTAGCATTTTTTCCTACAAGAATAGTTGTACATCCCATAATAATTCTCCTCCTAATTTGTAAATAATTGATTTTATATATGTTATGTAAAAATGTTTATTCTCGTAGAGTTTTTAAAAATATAATTTTCATAATATTTCCCCCTTAAATGAAATATTCTTTAATTTTATTGTAGTACTTATAAACATTTTATTCAAGCGATATGAAGAAATATCGTAAAAAAATAATTTTTTTAAAGAAAATAAAGATTTTATTAAAAGGAAAAAGAATAATAAAAAATTAAAAACATTATAAAATATAAAAATTATTGAAGATGAAAAAATAGAAAAATAAAATTATAAAAAGTATATTTTTATTACAATATTTATGATATAATAACCATGGAAACGATTAAAGAAAGGTTGGGAGATTAGAAGAAAGTAGTACAAATGATTTTAGAGAAGATTTTTATTAAAACTGTGTAATTATATATAGTTTTTTTATTTTGACTACCGTACTAATCATATTTAGGAAAAAGTGATGTATGAAAAATTATTAATGAAAACAGCCTTACTTGCAGGAAAAATCCTAATGGAAAATGGCGCTGAAGTTTATAGAACAGAGGATACACTAGAAAGAATTATAAGAAAAGGTGTAGGAGAAGTTAGAACGGATGAATATTATACACACGTTACCTTAACCGGTATTTTTATTAGAATAGAAGGACTAGGTACTGATTTCAGAAGGGTTAATGATAGAACGTATAATTTAACGAAGACAACAGCGGTCAATACACTATCTAGAGCATATACATCTGGACAGATCAGCTTACTAGACATGTATGATGCACTAAAAAGAGTACAAGAAGAAAAGAGTCCGATAAAAAATTGGTTTAAAGTTCTTTGTTCAGGGATTCTTAGTGGAAGTATTGTATTAATTTTTGAAGGAAGTTTTTGGGATGTAATTCCCGGAAGTATAGCTGGAGCAGTAGCATTTTATGTCTATGTAAAAGTTATAGGGTATTTAAAAGCTCCATTCATTTCAGAATATATAAGCACCTTTGCAGGAGGCGTAGCAGGTTATTTAGGTTTTGCATTGTTGAATGGTCAGTCTTTAAGATTAGCTATGATAGGTGCTGTAGTGCCACTTGTACCTGGTATTACGATAACGAACTCCATGAGGGATATTATAGCCAAACAATTTATTTCTGGAACAATTCGTTTTATAGAAACATTCTGTGTAGCTTTTGCGCTAGGTGCGGGAATTGTAACAGTTTATTATCTTGTTAGATTGTTAGGAGGTGCATTATAATGATGGCAGTATTAAGTCATGCTTTATTATTACTATATCACTTCGTTTTTAGCTTTATATCATCAGTTTCATTCGCAATTGTTTGTGATGTTCCTAAAAAAACTTTAGCTACAGGTGGAGTTATTGGTGCAATAGGTTGGTGTGGATATTGGGAAATGTGGAGTCATGGACAAAGTGTATTCATGTCGAGCTTAGTGTGTTCACTACTTCTAGCAAATATAAGCCAAATATGTGCGATTAAATTTAAAAATCCTTTAACAGTATACTTCGTACCTGGATTGGTTCCAGTAGTACCAGGGGTTACGATTTACGATGCATTTAGAACATTATTATTAGATGAATACGGAAACTCTGCAAAAATTTTCCTAAATAGTTTTTACGGAGCAGTAGGACTTGCAGTAGGGATAATAATCGCTGACTCAATATTTAGAGTGGTGTTAAGTCCGTTATTGCAAAAAAGACAAGAAAGTAAATAAAAGTTGATGTAAAAGTATCTTCACTTAAATAAAAAGAGTGGAGATATTTTTATTAACTAAAGAGATGATATACATTCTTTTTTTCTTCCAAAATATATAAGACTATGTTATATTTATATAAACACAAGGGATTAGCTTACGAATAAACGTAGTAGTATCGTCATTACGAAAGAATATTTTCCGGTGCTACTTTAAAAAGCGAGACTTGGTTGCTATGCAATCGGTCTCGCTTTTTTGTTTTAAGATTGGCTGAAAGGCAATCAAGTTACTTTGTAAAGAAATTATAAAGAGAGGGCAAAGCGATGAAATATTTTTATCAAAAAGATAGCGAAGAAATATTAAGTGAATTAGAAACTAGTAATTCAGGGTTAAGTGAAAATGAGGCAAAAAGCCGTCTAGAAAAGCATGGGTTAAACAAACTTCCTGAAGCGCCTCGTCCAAGTGCTTTTCAAATATTTTTAAACCAATTTAAAGACTTGATTGTGTTAATTTTAATAGTTGCGGCGGTTATTTCTGGATTTACAGGAGATCATGAATCTTCAATAGTAATTATTATCGTGCTAATTATTAATGCGATACTTGGAACAACACAGACGCTTAATGCACAACGTTCGGTTGATAGCTTAAAACAACTATCAGTTCCAAAAGTTAAGGTAATTCGTAATGGAGTTAAACAAGAGATTAATTCTGAACAACTAACAGTTGGAGATATTATAGAGTTTGAAGCTGGAGATATGATAGTGGCGGATGCGCGTATTATTGAAGCAAGCTCACTACAGCGGCTAGGTTGTTTATGATCTAGCCTCTGTAGTGTTTTTAGCAAGAAATAGATATCGCTATTTTTATAATATAATTGTTTTTGTAAGGAGTTAATATTTTTTTTATTTTAGGCCGATTTAATGCAGTTTAATAATGTTTTTTATCTGCTATGGGGTTAAAATCCTTATTTAAGAAATAATTGGACATGAAAAATTAGTTATGATATAATATTTTGAGACAGGCCTAGGATTAATAATTAAAACAATTGTTTCTTAAGGAGTAAAAAAAAGTTGTAGATTAAAAAAAAGTTGTAGATATAATAAAGCTAAGCTTTTGAACCGGAAAGTCTATGAGGCGCTGACTAAAGAAATTAAAAAGTATGATTTATTTTAATCGTACGTGTAGATTGGAAAGTAAGTGATAGTTATGCGATTTTGCATAAGGGAAATTACTTTAAATATGGAGCTTCCTAAAATTAAGGAGTAATAGTACCTAATAAAAATTTGAATTTGAAATCATCATAGGCATCCCACCTTAGTGTGATGATTAATTCAAAATTTTATAAAGTAAAGGAAGTAGCTAAGAAATATACAATGAATAATAAAAATACTAGGAGGTAGGATTTAAATGAAGAAAAGTAAAATTATTCAAAAAACGGTTAAACTTTTTTTAGCCTTTGTCATGTTCTTAGGGGTTCTTTTTCAAAATAGTAGTTTAACATCTGCGCAAGGAACAGAAGTGGATCGCGTTAATACAAAAATAACTAGATTTGAAATTAAGAATCATGATGGAACTCCTGCACCAGGATATCATTATTGGAATGAATATAGACTAGATATGGATTGGGATGCTAGTTCGTATGGAAATCAGTTAAAACAAGGGGACTATTTTATTGTTAAGTTACCAGAACAGTTTAAATTTCCAACAGACGGACCGACAGTAGATTTTAAGCTTTACGCACCAGATGGTAAAACAGTTATTGCTAATGCACATGTTAATTCTAATGGAGAACAAGGTGGGGGAACAGTAAAAGTTACATTTACAAAATACGTAGAAAATAGAGAAAACGTGAAAGGTAACTTATACTTACAAGCAGGATTTGCTCACAGTAAAATAAATGAAGGTGGAGACAATATAATTGATATACAAATAGGAAGTGTAAAAAAATCTACAAATATCAAAATAGGACCAAAACCTACTATAAAAAATGAAACATTTGCTAAATGGGGAGCGACAGTTCCTGGAAATGATAATCAAGCCAAATGGGTTTTACGTATTAATCATATAAAAGGTAATTATTCAAATTTAACTATCTCAGATAGACTTTACGTAGATGAAGGTAACTTGCCACCTACAATTCATTATATTAGAGATTCTTTTGTGTTATACGAACTTGAATATGATCAATATGGGTATACATCAAGAGTTGTTAATGTTTATAAATATAATGATCTTAAAGACTTTATAAAATTTTCTGGAAATGATACACAGTTTACCTTTGAGTATAGTAAAAAATTTGGAGATATAAATGGTAGACAATATCGCCTAACATATAATACAACATATATTCCACAACTTAAATTAAAAAATGAGGGTATTTTCAAGAGTACTGAAACAAATATAATATATAGAGCATGGTTTAATAATGCAGAAGCTGGTGGTACTGGACAAGGGGATTTAATCCAAAAAATTAAAATTTTTAAAGTTGATGAAAATGATAGGCAAATTAAACTTCCTAACGCAGAATTTTTAATTACAAAAGTGAAAGATGGATCTACTTTTACATTGAGAACAGATGCACAAGGAGAAGCTGTTTCTGAGAAATTAGAACCTGGGAAATATAAAATTAAAGAAACGAAAGCACCTGATGGCTATATACTTGATCCTACAGAAAAAGAAGTAAATGTAGTTGAAGGTGAAGTGTTATTTTGGACAGCAACAAACGCTAAAATAACAAATATAGATATTGCTGGCAAAAAAACATGGGATGATGCGAACAATCAAGATGGAAAACGTCCAGATAAGATTAAAGTAATCCTAAAAAAGACAGTAGATGGAACAACGACAACAGTAGTTGAAAAAGAAGTTAAAGCAGATGCTGATGGAAATTGGAAGTATGAGTTTAATAATCTACCAAAACATGAAAACGGGAAACTAATCACATACAGTATAGATGAAGAGGACGTGCCAGGATACGAAAAAGAAGTTACAGGCTACAATCTTAAAAATAGTCATACACCAGAAAAAGTAAGTGTAGCAGGAACAAAAACATGGGATGACTCAAACAACCAAGATGGTAAACGCCCAGACAAGATTAAAGTAATCCTAAACAAAACAGTAGACGGACAAACAACAAAAGTAACAGAAAAAGAAGTAACAAAAGACAACTGGAACTATGAGTTTAACGATCTACCAAAATATGAAAATGGAAAAGAAATCACATACAGTATAGACGAAGAAGCCGTACCAGGATACGAAAAAGAAGTTACAGGCTACAATCTTAAAAATAGTTATACACCAGAAAAAGTAAGTGTAGCAGGAACAAAAACATGGGATGACTCAAACAACCAAGACGGAAAACGCCCAGACAAGATTAAAGTAATCCTAAACAAAACAGTAGACGGACAAACAACAAAAGTAACAGAAAAAGAAGTAACAAAAGACAACTGGAACTACGAGTTTAACGATCTACCAAAATATGAAAACGGAAAAGAAATCACATACAGTATAGATGAAGAAGCCGTACCAGGATACGAAAAAGAAGTTACAGGCTACAATCTTAAAAATAGTTATACACCAGAAAAAGTAAGTGTAGCAGGAACAAAAACATGGGATGACGCAAACAACCAAGACGGAAAACGCCCAGACAAGATTAAAGTAATCCTAAACAAAACAGTAGACGGACAAACAACAAAAGTAACAGAAAAAGAAGTAACAAAAGACAACTGGAACTACGAGTTTAACGATCTACCAAAATATGAAAACGGAAAAGAAATCACATATAGTATAGATGAAGAAGCCGTACCAGGATACGAAAAATCAGTAGAAGGATATAACCTGAAAAACACACATACACCAGAAAAAGTAAGTGTAGCAGGAACAAAAACATGGGATGACGCAAATAACCAAGACGGAAAACGCCCAGACAAGATTAAAGTAATCCTAAACAAAACAGTAGACGGACAAACAACAAAAGTAACAGAAAAAGAAGTAACAAAAGACAACTGGAACTACGAGTTTAACGATCTACCAAAATATGAAAACGGAAAAGAAATCACATACAGTATAGATGAAGAAGCCATACCAGGATATGAAAAAGAAGTTACAGGCTACAATCTTAAAAATAGTTATACACCAGAAAAAGTAAGTGTAGCAGGAACAAAAACATGGAATGACGCAAATAACCAAGATGGGAAACGCCCAGACAAGATTAAAGTAATCCTAAATAAAACAGTAGACGGACAAACAACAAAAGTAACAGAAAAAGAAGTAACAAAAGACAACTGGAACTATGAGTTTAACGATCTACCAAAATATGAAAATGGAAAAGAAATCACATACAGTATAGATGAAGAGGCTGTACCAGGATATGAAAAATCAACAGATGGTTATAATTTGAAAAATAAATATACACCAGAAAAAGTAAGTGTAGCAGGAACAAAAACATGGGATGACGCAAATAACCAAGACGGAAAACGCCCAGACAAGATTAAAGTAATCCTAAATAAAACAGTAGACGGACAAACAACAAAAGTAACAGAAAAAGAAGTAACAAAAGATAACTGGAACTACGAGTTTAACGATCTACCAAAATATGAAAACGGAAAAGAAATCACATACAGTATAGATGAAGAAGCCGTACCAGGATACGAAAAATCAGTAGAAGGATATAACCTGAAAAACACACATACACCAGAAAAAGTAAGTGTAGCAGGAACAAAAACATGGGATGACGCAAATAACCAAGACGGAAAACGCCCAGACAAGATTAAAGTAATCCTAAACAAAACAGTAGATGGACAAACAACAAAAGTAACAGAAAAAGAAGTAACAAAAGACAACTGGAACTACGAGTTTAACGATCTACCAAAATATGAAAATGGAAAATTAATCAAATATAGCATAGATGAAGTAGATGTACCAGGATATAAAAAATCTATAAAAGGATATGACCTTACAAACAAATACATTCCACCAAAACCAAAATTACTTAATACAGGAAGCGCGCCAAGAGAAGTAGGAGGCTTAGGAGTATTGGGGTTACTAGCAGGATATGTGTTAATTAGAAGAAAAAATAAAACAAACTAAGTTATAGATATAGATAGTTTATTAAAAAATACGAGACATATAAAAAATATGTCTTGTATTTTTGTTTTCATTAAGTAAGTAAGAACTAAGCTTAATTGTGAAAGTATATAAACAGTTTGGAGAGATAAGCAAAGAGTTTAATCAAAGAAAAGATAAGAATAAAAATAAAAAATATAAGTGGATTATATTAGGGGAATATTAGAGTGACAAAATATTTCTTATTTAATTTATCTAGTAATTAAAACTATATGAGCAGAAAAATGATAAATAAAATAATTAATAATTATATTCTATACTTAATATTAAAGTTTGCTTTATGAATATAAGACTTAATTTAATTGATATTATCGTAATTTATTAATTTAAAGTTTTTAAATTTGGTAATTAGACATTAAGTGATAATTATGATATAATCTTAGCCAAGCAAAGTTGTATTTTTGTAAAAAATAGAGTTGTTAAAAAAGAAAAACATTATGATTATAGAGATGATAACTATATCTTTTGAAATAAAAAGAGCTAAGTAGACTGGCTATAAAAATTAATAAGCATAATTAACTTTATATTTTAATGTAGTGGGAAAGTTTATTGCAATCATACAATTTTGTCTAAGAGACACTGCTTTTATATTATACTCCTTAGTAATAAGAAATAACAACTTTAACATGATAACAAAAATATGGCAACAAAAAGTTGGAATAGAAAATAAAAGTTAATAGTGACGTTTTTCACAAAAATTAATTTACAGTATTTATAAAGTAGAAATTAAGTAAGTATTTAAGGGGTAGTAGGTATGAAGTAATAAAAAATATTATGAAGTAATAAAAATATTAGGAGATAAAGTTATAATGATAAAGAATAAAATTATTAAAAAAGCATTTAAGTTGTTTTTAGCTTTTTCACTGCTTTTAGGAATTCTGCTGCAAAATAGCAGTTTATCAGTTGTAAAAGCAGAAGAAGCAAATCGTGTTAACACAAAAATAACTAGATTTGAAATTAAAAATACTGATGGTAGTGCTGTTCCACCTGGGCAGGAATATGGTTATTGGAACCAATTTCGACTAGATATGGACTGGGATGCAAGTTCGTATGGAAACAAATTAAAAGAAGGGGATTATTTTATAGTTACATTACCCGACAAATTTAAATATCCAACAGATGGTCCGACAGTAGATTTTCCACTTTATACACCAGATGGTAAGACTGTTATCGCCAATGCGCATGTTAATTCTAATGGTGAAAACGGTGGTGGAACAGTAAAAGTTACATTTACAAAGTATGTAGAAAATAAAGAAAACGTAAAAGGTAATTTGTATCTACAAGCAAGATTCGCTTTTGATAAAATAAAAGAAGGTGAAAACAACGTAATTATTGTTTCAATCGGAGGCGTTCCAACTTCTGTTGATATTAAAATAGGGAAAAAACCTATTATTGAAAATGAAACATTTGCTAAATGGGGAGAAAAAGTTCCTGGAAAAGAAGACGAAGCTAAATGGGTTTTACGTGTCAACCATAAAAAAGGAAATTACAAAAATGTGACAATATCAGATAAACTTTATGTAAATACAGGATCTTTGCCACCGGAGATTCATTATATTGTAAATTCTTTTGTGATACATAAGGTTGAATATAATGAGTTTGGAAATACAACAAGAGTTGTTAGTACTCATAATTATGATGAATTAAAAGATTTTTTACATTTCTTTGATAATAATACAAGGTTTATATTTGATTTAAGTAAAAAATTTGGGGATATAAATGGTAAGCAGTATCTTTTTGAGTATAGATCTACATATACTCCACAACTGATGTTAAGAAATGAGGGAGTATTTCATAGTACAGAGAAAGATGAAATATCGCGAGCGTGGTTTAAAAATTCAGAAGCTGGTGGCGGTGGACAAGGTGATTTAACTCAAAAAATTAAAATCTTTAAAATAGATGAAAAAAATAATAAAATTAAATTACCTGATGCTGAGTTCTTAGTTACAAAGATAGCAGATGGGTCTACTTTTACATTAAAAACAAATGCACAAGGAGAAGCAGTTTCTGATAAACTTGACCCAGGTGTGTATAAAATTAAAGAAACTAAAGCACCTAAGGGTTATGAACTTGATGAAACGGAGCGAGAAATAACAGTAGTCGAAGGAGAGGCGTTATTCTGGACAGCGACAAATGCAAAAATAAAAGCGTCAGTAGAGTTAGGTGCTAAGAAAACACTTGAAGGAAAGGCGTTAGAAGCAAACAAATATAGCTTTACATTGAAAAAAGAAAATGGTGAAATTATAGAAACAGTGGAAAACGCAGCGAATGGAGATGTTAAATTCAAAGCTCTGACTTATGATCAAGAAGGAACTTATAAATACAAAATCTCTGAGGTTCAAGGAAATGAACAGGGTATAACGTACGATCAAACTGAACATGAAGTAGTAGTAACGGTAACAACAGATAACGCTACAAACAAACTAAAAGCAGAAGTATCAAAACAACCAGATCAAGTTAAATTTACTAACAGATACACACCAGCAGCAGATGTATCAGTAGAATTAGGGGCTAAGAAAACACTAGAAGGGAAAGCGTTAGAAGCAGAAAAATATAGTTTCACATTGAAAAAAGAAAATGGTGAAGTTATAGAAACAGTGAAGAATGCAGCGAACGGAGATGTTAAATTCAAGGCTCTAACATATACAGAAGCACAAATAGGAAAACATAAATACAAAATTTCGGAAGTAAAGGGTTCTGAGACAGGAATAACATATGATGAAACTGAGTATGAAGTAGAAGTAACAATAACGAAAGATAACGCTACTAATAAACTAAAAGTAGAAGTATCAAAACAACCAGATCAAGTTAAATTTACTAATATATACACACCAGCTAAAACTGAAATTTCAGTAACTAAAGCTTGGAAAGATGCAGATAATCAAGATGGGAAACGTCCAGAATCAATTATTGTAAAACTTTTAGCTGATGGAAACGAGACTAACAAAACGGTAGAATTAAATGCAGGAAATAATTGGACAGCGAAATTTACTAATTTAGATGCAGATAAAGGTGGAGTACCTATTAAGTATACAATAGCAGAAGTAAATGTTCCGGCAAGATATACTTCAGTAATAAGCGGAGAAGCGAAGACTGGACTTACTATTACAAACAGCTACACACCAGAAGTAATAAATGTATCAGGAACAAAAACATGGGATGACGCAAATAACCAAGACGGAAAACGCCCAGACAAGATTAAAGTAATCCTAAATAAAACAGTAGACGGACAAACAACAAAAGTAACAGAAAAAGAAGTAACAAAAGACAACTGGAACTACGAGTTTAACGATCTACCAAAATATGAAAACGGAAAAGAAATCACATATAGTATAGATGAAGAAGCCGTACCAGGATACGAAAAAGAAGTTACAGGCTACAATCTTAAAAATAGTCATACACCAGAAGTTGTAAATGTTCAAGGAACAAAAACATGGGATGACTCAAATAACCAAGATGGAAAACGTCCAGACAAGATTAAAGTAATCCTAAACAAAACGGTAGACGGACAAACAACAAAAGTAACAGAAAAAGAAGTAACAAAAGACAACTGGAACTACGAGTTTAACGATCTACCAAAATATGAAAACGGAAAAGAAATCACATATAGTATAGATGAAGAAGCCGTACCAGGATACGAAAAAGAAGTTACAGGCTACAATCTTAAAAATAGTTATACACCAGAAAAAGTAAGTGTAGCAGGAACAAAAACATGGGATGACTCAAACAACCAAGACGGAAAACGCCCAGACAAGATTAAAGTAATCCTAAATAAAACAGTAGACGGACAAACAACAAAAGTAACAGAAAAAGAAGTAACAAAAGACAACTGGAACTACGAGTTTAACGATCTACCAAAATATGAAAACGGAAAAGAAATCACATATAGTATAGATGAAGAAGCCGTACCAGGATACGAAAAAGAAGTTACAGGCTACAATCTTAAAAATAGTCATACACCAGAAGTTGTAAATGTTCAAGGAACAAAAACATGGGATGACTCAAATAACCAAGATGGAAAACGTCCAGACAAGATTAAAGTAATCCTAAACAAAACGGTAGACGGACAAACAACAAAAGTAACAGAAAAAGAAGTAACAAAAGACAACTGGAACTACGAGTTTAACGATCTACCAAAATATGAAAACGGAAAAGAAATCACATATAGTATAGATGAAGAAGCCGTACCAGGATACGAAAAAGAAGTTACAGGCTACAATCTTAAAAATAGTTATACACCAGAAAAAGTAAGTGTAGCAGGAACAAAAACATGGGATGACTCAAACAACCAAGACGGAAAACGCCCAGACAAGATTAAAGTAATCCTAAATAAAACAGTAGACGGACAAACAACAAAAGTAACAGAAAAAGAAGTAACAAAAGATAACTGGAACTACGAGTTTAACGATCTACCAAAATATGAAAATGGAAAAGAAATCACATATAGTATAGATGAAGAAGCCGTACCAGGATACGAAAAAGAAGTTACAGGCTACAATCTTAAAAATAGTCATACACCAGAAGTTGTAAATGTTCAAGGAACAAAAACATGGGATGACTCAAATAACCAAGATGGAAAACGTCCAGACAAGATTAAAGTAATCCTAAATAAAACAGTAGACGGTGTAACAACAAAAGTAACAGAAAAAGAAGTAACAAAAGACAACTGGAACTACGAGTTTAACGATCTACCAAAATATGAAAACGGAAAAGAAATCACATATAGTATAGATGAAGAAGCCGTACCAGGATACGAAAAAGAAGTTACAGGCTACAATCTTAAAAATAGTTATACACCAGAAAAAGTAAGTGTATCAGGAACAAAAACATGGAATGACGCAAATAACCAAGATGGGAAACGCCCAGACAAGATTAAAGTAATCCTAAATAAAATAGTAGACGGACAAACAACAAAAGTAACAGAAAAAGAAGTAACAAAAGACAACTGGAACTACGAGTTTAACGATCTACCAAAATATGAAAACGGAAAAGAAATCACATACAGTATAGATGAAGAAGCCATACCAGGATATGAAAAAGAAGTTACAGGCTACAATCTTAAAAATAGTTATACACCAGAAAAAGTAAGTGTAGCAGGAACAAAAACATGGGATGACGCAAACAACCAAGACGGAAAACGCCCAGACAAGATTAAAGTAATCCTAAACAAAACAGTAGACGGACAAACAACAAAAGTAACAGAAAAAGAAGTAACAAAAGACAACTGGAACTACGAGTTTAACGATCTACCAAAATATGAAAACGGAAAAGAAATCACATACAGTATAGATGAAGAAGCCGTACCAGGATATGAAAAAGAAGTTACAGGCTACAATCTTAAAAATAGTTATACACCAGAAAAAGTAAGTGTAGCAGGAACAAAAACATGGAATGACGCAAATAACCAAGATGGGAAACGCCCAGACAAGATTAAAGTAATCCTAAATAAAACAGTAGACGGACAAACAACAAAAGTAACAGAAAAAGAAGTAACAAAAGACAACTGGAACTACGAGTTTAACGATCTACCAAAATATGAAAACGGAAAAGAAATCACATACAGTATAGATGAAGAAGCCATACCAGGATATGAAAAAGAAGTTACAGGCTACAATCTTAAAAATAGTTATACACCAGAAAAAGTAAGTGTAGCAGGAACAAAAACATGGGATGATGGAAATAACCAAGATGGGAAACGTCCAGATAAAATCAAAGTAATCCTAAACAAAACAGTAGATGGACAAACAACAAAAGTAACAGAAAAAGAAGTAACAAAAGACAACTGGAACTACGAGTTTAACGATCTACCAAAATATGAAAACGGAAAAGAAATCACATACAGTATAGATGAAGAGGCTGTACCAGGATATGAAAAATCAACAGATGGTTATAATTTGAAAAATAAATATACACCAGAAAAAGTAAGTGTAGCAGGAACAAAAACATGGGATGACGCAAATAACCAAGACGGAAAACGCCCAGACAAGATTAAAGTAATCCTAAATAAAACAGTAGACGGACAAACAACAAAAGTAACAGAAAAAGAAGTAACAAAAGATAACTGGAACTACGAGTTTAACGATCTACCAAAATATGAAAACGGAAAAGAAATCACATACAGTATAGATGAAGAAGCCGTACCAGGATACGAAAAATCAGTAGAAGGATATAACCTGAAAAACACACATACACCAGAAAAAGTAAGTGTAGCAGGAACAAAAACATGGGATGACGCAAATAACCAAGACGGAAAACGCCCAGACAAGATTAAAGTAATCCTAAACAAAACAGTAGACGGACAAACAACAAAAGTAACAGAAAAAGAAGTAACAAAAGACAACTGGAACTACGAGTTTAACGATCTACCGAAATATGAAAACGGAAAAGAAATCACATACAGTATAGATGAAGAAGCAGTTGCTGGATATAAGAAAACTATAGATGGTTATAATCTGAAAAATACTTATATCCCACCTAAACCAAAATTACCTAATACAGGAAGCACATCAACTGAACTAGGTGGATTAGGATTTTTAGCTGCATTAACAGGATTGGTATTAGCTAGAAGAAAAAATAAAACTAATTAATAAATAGTTTATACGAGAAATACGAGACATAGAGCCAAAATATGTCTCGTATTTTTGATTTTTTATGATACAATTAGGATGGGATAAATAAATTAGAATTTATTGAGGAAAAGATGAAAATAGAAATTAGAGAAGTTATAAATAAGGAAGAAAAAGAAGAGATATCCAAGGAAGTACTTTATGATTTACCAGAATGGTTTGGACTTCCTGAAAGCACAGAAAATTATATTATAGATTCGTAAGATAAACCATTATTGGCTTTTTATGTGAATGATGAAGTCGCAGGTTATATTGTTTTAAATGCAACGAGTAAGGATTGTGCAGATATTTTTGTTATGGGTGTTAAGAAGAAATTTCATAGAATGGGTATTGGATTAAAATTGAACAATGCATTTGAAATCTTGGCTAAAAAATTAGGATATACATACTCACAGGTGAAAACAGTTAAGACAGGTTGCTACAAAGAGTATGATATTACCAATAAGTTTTATATAGCGATGGGCTATAAAGAATTGGAATGTTTTCCTACTCTATGGGATGAATGGAATCCATGTCAAATATATATCAAATACCTTGGAGAATAATAAATTTTGAATTATGAAATTATCAACAAAAATAGACTCTTTGTTAAATTCAATTGATGGAGAAAAATAGAATTATCTATATTGTTATATTTTATAAAAGGAACTTTTAACAAACGAAACTTAAGTATAAGTTAATTTATAATATCACTATGCTAAAAAATAATTATGTGATACACTGTAAATATAGATTAACGAGAAAGGGATATAGAAATGAAGAAGGGTAAGAGTTTAGAAGATTATGGATGGATAATAAATGTTTTAGCTCTGATTGTTGCTATTTTCAGTCTATGGTATAGTAGTCAATCTGCCAATTCTGCAAAAGAATCTGCTGATTTTGCAAAAAAAGCTAATATTATTCAGATAGAGACGTATAAATTTGAAGAATTAAATAAGGATATTGAGACAATACAAAGATTATATGCAAAGTATAAACATAATTCAAAACTAGTTTTGGAATCTAGTGACTTAGAAGAATTGGAAAAAGTTTTTGAAGGACTAACTGGACATATAGACATTGATGAAAAAGACGATTCAACTAATTATGCTAAAGTGAAGAAATCTGGAATAAAATTAAAAGAAGCTTGTGAACGTTATATTTAATTCTTAAAATCTACAGATAAAGAAGTATCAAATAATCAAAAAATTAAAGGCAAAGGTAAACTCGTCAATACAGGATCTCTACCAGAGTTAGAGAAATTGCTTAGTGAGTTTAAAAAAGAAAAAAGAGACTATTTAAAAAATAAATAAAATTTATAATATGGAATTGATTTATAGAGATGATAGTGATTGATCTGACCCCAAAAAGTTAGACTTAGGATAGCGTAGTAGTTATAATGACTGCGACGCTATCTTTTTTATATTTATACAGTCATATGTTTTATTCTATATTGCTTAGGACTTAACCATCCTAGTTTCTCTTTTATTCTCTCTTCATTATAATATTTTATATATTTTTCAATAGCTAATTTCAGTTCCCTATAACTATTATATGTTGTTCCATAGTATATCTCTTGTTTTAATATTCCGAAGAAATTCTCCATTATCGAATTATCCAAACAATTTGCTTTTCTAGACATACTTTGGTAAATACGTTCTTCTTTTAACCTTTTCGAGTATGCCTTCATTTGATAAGCCCATCCTTGATCAGAGTGGAAAGTTCTCCTATAAGGGGATTTAGCTGTGACTTTAATAGCTTTTTCTAGCGCATCCATTATATTTTTAGCTGATGGGCTCTCACTTATACTATAGCTTATTATCTCACCATTATATATATCCATAAATGGGTCTAAATAAAGTTTCTTTACTACTAATTTACCTCTCTCACTAACTTCATAATATTTAAATTCAGTTGTGTCTGTAGTGATTTTCTAATGTGGAATATTAGTATTGAATCGTCTTCTAATTCTATTCTTAGCTGTTTTTCTAATTTTCCCTTTATATGAATTGTATTTTCTACTTTTTCTAGTGAATGATGTAACCTGTAATCCTAATTTTTGTATAATTCTTTGAACTTTCTTTTTGTTTATAATATATCCTAAATTACGTAATGCACCACGTCTATAACCATAATCTTTGTTATTCTTTCTTATTTCTAATATTTTCTCTTCAATTTCTTTATTTGGATTAACTCTATCGAATCTCTTCTGCCAGTACATATACGTTGCTTTTGGCATTTTTGCATATAAAAGAAGGTCTTTAAGTATGAATTCTCCTCGGAGACTGCTTATAATTCGCGCCTTCTTTTCATTTCTGCTTCTTCCGCTAAACGCAATCTCCTCGCTTCTTTTAAAAATGCATTTTCTATCCTTAGTTGTAGTAATTGATCTTCTAATTCTTTTACATATTCTTTAGATATATTATCAATTGTGGTTTGACTTGTTGTTTCCTTACTTAACTTTTTAGTTGATTTAGCCATTGAGATTTCCCGACCTTTCCTTCGTTCTCTCAATGCATCAGGACCAGCTACTCTAAAGCGATTAACCCAGTTACAAATAAGTGCTGGATTATTTATACCTTCTTGTAAAGCTATGTCATTGTATGAGAGTTCACTTGTTAAGTATAATTCTACAACAAATATCTTTTTTTCGAAAGAATATTCTTCATTTTTTCTAGAACGACGTAATCCTTCATCTCCATATTTCTTATATTTGGCAACCCAAACTTCAATATTATTATGAGATTTTATAGCATACTTTTTCGCTAACGATCTTATGCTTATATTTTCATTTATATACTCTAGTACGACTTTCTTTTTAAATTCAAAATTATATTTAATCATAAAAATATCGACCTCCAAAAAGTTAGATTTTTTGGTCTAACTTTTTGGGGTCGGTACATTTATTATTATGTCTTTTTTTTTATTTGCAATGTATGGTGAGGTGTGGTACACTTTAAGTGAAAGATGTATGGTGGATAGTGGTACACTTAGAAAGGAGGTTACTATGTTTAAAATTGATTCATTATCAGATAAACCAATTTATAAACAAATAGTAGATCAAACTAAATCTATGATAAGCAAAAACTTATTGCAAGAGGGAGATAAATTACCATCGGTAAGAGAATTTTCTAAAATGTTAGGTGTCAATGTTAGTACGATACAAAAAGCTTTTCAACAGCTGGAAAGTGAAAAAATAATTATAACAATTGTAGGGAAAGGTACTTTTATCACTAATAACTTTGATAGTATTATCCCAAATTATAAATTAATAGATTCTATAATTGAAGAATTGGTTAGGGAAGTAAAGATAAGGGGAATCTCGGAAGAAGATTTATTAGAAAAAATTAAGTTAGAATTTCGAAAGGATGATTAATAATGAATAATAAGAAGATAGATGTAAAGTTAAAAGAATTAATCATGGAATGGAGATTTTTGGGATTATCGATGGAGAAATTGTGTGAAGTGATTTCTGAAAAGCTAAAGGAGAAAAATTATGAAACTTGCGATAAAGAATATTAATAAAAAATTTTCAATAAAGAAAGTATTAAATAATGTTAGTTTTACTGTAAATGCTGGAGAAATTGTAGCACTTGTTGGTAGAAATGGAAGTGGGAAAACAACTTTATTAGAGATTTTATCAGGAATATATAGTCAAGATTCTGGGGAAATAGAAATTGAAGGCATAGATAATAAAAATATAAGAAAACAACTGATTTATATACCGGATAGATTCGATTATTTCAAAAATTCTAAAATTAAAAAGGTTTGTGAATTTTACAAATTAGCCTATGAAAATTTTGATGAACAATATTTTAAAACAGAATTAGAAAAAATTAAATTATTACAGACTAGCAGATTATCTGAATTATCAAAAGGACAATTAGCCATTTTTAGTTTGATTTTGGGGATTTCATGTCGAACAAGGTTTATCTTTTTAGATGAACCGTTAGACGGAATAGATGTGATAAATACTAAAATGATAGTTGACTATATTTTGGATGCTCAAAGTGATGGGATTGGATTATTAATTAGTAGTCACCAATTAAATGCTTTAGAAAATATAAGTGATAAGGTTGTCTATTTAGATGATGGAATTGGAATAGGTGAAGAAATTAATAAGGATGAGTATAGTAAATATCAATTGGTGTATCAAGAAAAGATACCAGAGGAGTTACGTTGTAATCCTAATTTAAGAATTATTAGCAATATTGGAAGAGTTTATGTGGTTATTGTGAGGGGAAGTTATGATGCTACTCATGACATTATTCAAGATGAAGATCTTCTTCAATATGATAAACTACCTATTGTATTAGAGGATATCTTTTTATTAAATAGTAAAGGGGAAGATGAAAATGTGTAAAGATATTTTAAAAATCATTCGTATATACTTAAAACAATATTCAATAATGTTAATTATACTATTAATTGCTTTTTCGACATTTGCTGCTACAACTACTAATAAGCGATTAAATGAATTAAAAAATGGAGTTGCAGCTTATGATTTTCAATTAACAACAGGCATAGCTAAGGAATTGGAAATAAGAAAAGGAGCATCTAATGATGAATTAAATCAAAAAACACACGAACTGTATAAGTTAAAAGAAGAATATCAGAAAAATTATAAAGAAAAATTGTCAAAAGAAAAATTAGATGAGATGAAACATTCTTATGCGGTTGGAGCATATTTACATAATTTTCCAAGTTCTCCAATATGGACATTTTATACTAACAATGAGGATCTAAATGTACTTACAGGTGGAGGAAGTGAAAAATACAAACAATACTTAACTGAAGAAGAACTGAATAACGTTCCTAAATATAAAGAATGGTCACGAATGCAACCCGGTAGCAAGGAGTACTTTGATAAACAAGAGGAATTAGATAAAGTATATCCACCAGCATTAGATATTAGTAATGTAAAAACATTAACCTTCTTAAAAGAAAATTTAGAAGCTAGTAAAGTTAAGTTGAAAGAAACTATGTTTAGCGAAGGAACTAATATTGGTTATTATATTTTGATAACTTTAATCCCGTTGTTAATCTTTGGAGTTGAATATCATACTAATTTTGGTAAATTTGTAGCGAGCTTACCTTATGAAAAAGAGAAAGTATATTTTGCCAAAGTAATTTTATCATTTTTAACTTTAATAGTTACTTATATTTTAACAGGTCTAGTTAATATAGCGGTTATAAGCAATAGTTTGTTAGGAGAAATTTATAACGTGTCAGCGGTATTTGAAATAAACAATAAAGTATATATACTGGGAATAGGTCTAGTATTATTAGGAGCTATTTTATCAAGTTTTTGTGGAAGTATATTAAGCATAGGTGCGATGTATATTCCGGCTCTTACACTGATATATTATCCATTGGGAGTGTGGATTGCTATAGGAAGATTGTTCTTTGTAAATTATCTTCCAGATGGACCGTTTCTTAATAATATACCAAGGATGCCAATATTTTATTATTTCGGCTACACTCCTTGGAAGAATATTATTATTTATCTAGTTATTTTAACAATAATTATGCTGTTAGCAAGTAAGGTTTATAAAATACACAATGTAGAAAAAGAAGGTGAATTTTTCACAATAGAAAGACTGTCATTAGTGGGATATTTTATATTATTAATGGGAATATTTGCTTTTTCACTGGTAATGCTAACAGAAGTGTTTACTATTAGCCAAGGTGTATCCTTAGCATTAACGATATTATTAATACCAGCTATAGTTTGGAAATTAGTTAGAACAAAAATAAGAGTATAAAATTAAAAATAATTAGAAATCATTCTTTATTTTCCGACAATTCTATGGAGTTTTGTAAAGTTTTCAAGAGAAAATACACAATTTTTCAAAAAAATGGTTGACACATAAAAAATTTACTGATATACTTAATAACAAGTTAATGATTCACACGTCGATAAGATAAGTAAAAGTGAAAGATGGTAAAGAGAGTCTCGGTTGGTGAAAAGAGATCGTATTGGAAACTTTGAAAATGGTCTTTGAGTGTTAATGGTCGAATAATTAGGCCTTTACGGGTGAGCCCGTTATAGCTTCAGGGTATAACATCAAATTTGATGCGTACTTTTTGAGTTGATATTTGTGAGAATATCATAAAGTAAGGTGGTAACACGTAAATGATTAGACGTCCTTGCAGAAGCGTAAGCTTCTGTGAGGACTTTTTTATTTCTCAAAATAATCACAAGGATACTTAACTTACAAAATAATACAAAATTTCGGAGGAAAGTAACATGTCAGAATTACTAAATATTTACAAAACTTTAAAAAATAAAAAATGGGTGAACTTAAGCCACAAGATTGATGAAAATTCACCTAAGTTTCCAGCACTTCCTGCCCTAGAAAAAGAAAATGTCTTTACTTTAAAAGATGGTTTCTATGTTCAAAAATTCTCAGTAGTAGGTCAATATGGAACACACATTGATGCACCAATTCACTTCGTAGAAGGTGGACGTTGGTTAGATGAAATTGAACTTAAAGATTTACTATTACCTTTATACGTAATCGATAAAAGTAAAGAAGTGGCAGAAAATAATGACTATGTGATTTCTAAACAAGATATCCTTGATTTTGAAGCTGAGCATGGTGAAATATTACCAGAATCATTCGTAGCATTCAGAAGTGACTGGTCTAAACGTTGGCCTAGCTATGATGAAATTAGAAATCTAGACGAAAATGAAGTTCAACACACTCCAGGTTGGGGAAGAGATGCATTAGAATTCTTAATTAAAGAAAGAAAAGTTAAAGCTGTCGGGCATGAAACTCTAGATACTGACTCAGGAGTTACAGCAGCTGCTGAAGGACTTATTCAAGAGTATTACTTACTAGAACAAGATATTTATCAAATCGAAGTTTTAGCAAATCTTGATCAAGTACCTGCAACTGGATCATTAATTTCAATTGCTTATCCAAACTGGACAGAAGCAACTGGATCACCAGTAAGAGTAGTAGCGATACTACCAGAAGACGAATAGTACGGTCTTTATAAAAAAGTTTTAGTTTATGAAAAAAAATAGATATTAGAAAAGAGAAAAGAAGAAAAGTTTGAAGAGGAAAGTAACTGGAAGTTTATAATAAGGTCAAAATAATAAAGTCAGAAGAATAAAACAAAAAGAGAAAATAAATCAGTTAAACAAGAGGAGAAAAATATTATGTGTCAAGGATGTCAAAATAAAGTAGTAAAAAATGTAGCGTATAGAGTGGATCATGTAGGATCATTTTTAAGACCTAAAGAGTTAGTAGAAGCTCGTGAGAAATTCTCAAAAGGAGAATTATCACAAGAAGAATTAACAAAAGTAGAAGACAAAGTGATTGCAGAATTAGTTGAAAAACAAATTGAAAATGGATTAAAAGGAGTAACTGACGGGGAATTTCGTCGTGCATACTGGCATCTAGATTTCTTCTGGGGACTTAATGGTGTAGAACATGTTCAAGGAGAAAAAGGATATCCATTTAAAGGAATTGAAACTAAACCAGATACAGCAAAAGTATCAGGAAAAATCAGTGGAGAAAATCACCCATTCGTATCTCACTACAAATTTTTAAGAGACTTAGTAGCTAATAAAGAAGGTGTAACTGTAAAATTAACAATTCCATCACCATCACAATTATACTTTGAGTTAATTCGTACAGAAGATCATATCAAAGGATACGAAAAATTCTATCCAACATTCGAAGAATTAAAAGATGCTATTGTAGCAGCTTATAAACAAGTTATCGCAGACCTTTACAACGAAGGATTACGTGTATTACAATTTGATGATTGTACTTGGGGAGCATTAGCTGATGATGGATTTGCGAATCGTTTCCGTGATGCGCGTCCTTTAGAAGAAGTTCGTAGAGAATATGCAGCACGTTGCCTAGCTCTTAACAATGAAGTAATTGAAGGTAAGCCTGAGGACTTAGCGATTAATACGCACGTTTGTCGTGGTAACTTCGCTTCTAAATGGATTTCTCAAGGTGGATATCAAAATATCGAAGATGAGCTTCTAGCTGTAGAAAACGTAGATGCGTACTACTTAGAATACGATACAGATCGTGCAGGAGATTTCAAGCCACTAGCAAAAGTTGGAAAAGATAAAAAAGTTGTTTTAGGATTAATTACATCTAAATTTGCAGATTTAGAAGATAAAGAAGAAGTAATCGCAAGAATTAAAGAAGCTAGCGAATATGTACCATTAGAAAATATCTACTTAAGTACTCAATGTGGCTTCGCTTCTACTGAAGAAGGAAATGTGATTGCTGAAGAAGATCAATGGAAAAAAATTGGTCTAATCAAAGAAATAGTAGAAGAAGTTTGGGGATCAGAAAATTAATAATACTTTAGGTGCTGACAAAAAGGTCCTAAAATTTAACAAAGTTCATATGAGAATTCATAGACGCAGTGGTTTATTGATATCTAAATTCGCTTTATAAAAGCTTTTTAGATACCTAATAAACTGTGCGGGGGTGACTCGACAAAATCGATTTCTACAAAATCTCGATTTTTAAGTCACTCCCAATTAAGAGAATTATATAATTAAAGTAAATGATAAAAGTAAGCACATAAATTGACTTTCTTATCAATAATACAGTAAACTAAACTAGCATTGATTTCATTCGTTCAATGTATAAGTAATATCTGGTTTTATTTTTCACATTATAAAATATAGTCTATTTAATTAATACATGAGTAGCAACGTAAGTCTCTCGCTGCCAAATAGGCAAATGTATTTAACCATTATTAAATAGGGGTAACCAAAATATTTCATAGTTTGAAAAATAGGACTTAAAATCAAGGAGGAAAAAAGAATGAAAAAGAACAAATTGTTTATAGGAGCACTAGCGTTAGTAATGAGTGTTGTAACAGCATGTAGTTCAAAAACGCAAAACACAATTACCACTTCTCAAGATAAAGATACTTTCACGTATGCTATTAGTGATGATCCATCATCAACTAACCCAATTAAGGTTAGTGACCGTTGGGGGTTAACAATGACTAATATTATCTACTCACCATTAATTAAAGTTAATGGAGATGGTTCAAAAGAATATGCTTTAGCAGAATCTACTGAACTTGCAAAAGATGGTCTTAGCTTAAAAGTTAACTTAAGAAAAGATGTAAAATGGTCTGATGGACAAAAATTCACAGCTGACGATGTAGTTTTCACTTATCAAACAAAAGCTAAAAAAGAAAATGGAAACTTCAAAAACTTATGGATTAGTGATAAACCGATAACTATTGAGAAAGTAGATGACTACACAGTAGTATTTAAGTTCCCAGAGCCAAGTGCAGCTGCAGCAAATAACATTGCAAATGAAACTTATATTATTCCAAAACACGTTTATGGAAATGTATCTGATTTCTCAGTTAAAGAATTAAAAGAAACACCAGTAGGAACTGGACCATACAAACTAGTAGAAAACAAACGTGGAGAATACATTAAATTTGAAGCGAATGAAAATTATTACAATGGTAAGCCAAAAGTTAAAAATGTAGTACTACGTATTATTAAAAGTGCTGATACTACAAAAGTAGCATTACAAAAAGGTGAGGTAGATGCAGCATATGTATTACCTGCTGCAATTAAAGATTTAGATTCTAAAAACATCGATACTTATCCTTACAGTGAAAACCGTATTGGATACTTAGGACTAAACACAAACACAGATGAATTAAAAGATGTTAAAGTTAGACAAGCTATTTTATACGCATTAAACAAAGAAGATATGAATAAAGCTGCTTACTTAGACAGTAAATACTACCAAAACCCTTATTCATTCTTACCACCGAAAAATCCATTCCATACTGATGATGTAGAGAAATATACTCAAAATGTTGAAAAAGCAAAATCACTATTAAAAGAAGCTGGAGTTTCTAACTTGAAACTTAACCTAGGATATGCAAGTAACGATGCTGCAAATACTATCCAAGCAACATTCATCCAACAACAATTACAATCAGTAGGAATTAATGTTGAGCTACGTGGTGGAGATGAGACAGCTATCTTTACAGAATTAAGAAAACCTGGTTCTAAAGCTTACAACTTATTCTTAGGTGGATATATCATGGGTAACGATCCTGATTTATACTCTAAGCTATTTGGATCAAATGGTACTTCAAATTACTTCCAATACAGAAGTGAAAAAGTTGATGGATTATTCAAACAAGGTGCAGCTGAATTAGATGAAGCTAAACGTAAAGAAGTGTACAAAAACCTTCAACAAGAAATTGCTAACCAAGCATACCTGTACCCAATCGTAGATAACCAAAAAATCTTAGCGGTTAACAAACGTGTTGGAAATGTTAACGATGCTAAGTTAGTACCAATCTACACATTTGATGATTTATCAAAAATTACTCTTAAATAGTAATAGTAGTGGAAAATAAAATATAGTGTGAGGGGGAGTACGATAAAATCCTATTTATATAAGATTTTATAGTATCTCCCTCGCTTTATTAGTTTTAAGGGGAATGTTAATTTATAATTTACAACAAAAAGGTTTGCGATAAATTATAAATGAATTTCATAAAAATATAGTAATTAAAATTTAAAGGAGATTGTATGATTCGATATATTTTGAAACGTATATTACAAGCAGTACCATTACTTTTAGTAATATCGTTTATAGTATTTACTTTAATACATTTAGCGCCATATGATGCTATCGATGCACAGATAACGTCGAATATGTCACAAGAAGAAATTAATATTCTTCGTGAGCAAAGTGGACTTAATAAACCATTCTTAATTCAGTATGTGGATTGGTTAGGACAAGTATTGAGTGGAAATTTCGGTCACTCATTAGTAACTCACAATAGTGTAGGAGAGGAAATTCTATCGAAAATCCCTAATACAATATCATTAGTATTACCAGCGTACGTAACAGCACTAATAATCGCAATAGTACTAGGATTAGTGGCTGCAGCAAACAAAGGTAAATGGCAAGATAAACTAATCGATGCTGTGGCTTCATTAGGAATAGCTACTCCATCATTTTGGATAGCGATGATATTCATCTATGTTTTAGGATATCAATTAAACTTATTCCCAATAATAGGAATGCACACAATTGGTAAAGAGGATGATTTTGGTGATTTCTTACCACACTTTATTATGCCTTATCTAACATTAACAATTGTATTCTTCGCAGAACTTACACGTTATGTAAGGTCTTCAGCTTTAAGTCAAACAAATGAAGAGTATGTAGTGGTTCAACAAGCTTTTCAAGCGACAAAAACTCAAATCTTTACAAGGCACATTATAAAAAATGTATTAATACCAGTAATAACTCAAGTGGGTATGTCACTGCCGATGTTAGTAACTGGAGCGATTATTACAGAAACAGTATTTAGTTGGCCAGGAGTCGGACCATATATCACACAAGCAACTAGAGCGTTAGATTACCCTATAATAATGGCGGTAATGTTACTGTCAGCTACATTAGTAATAGTAGGTAATTTAATTTCAGACATACTTTACTCAATAGTAGATCCTAGAATTAGAAGAGGAGGTAAGTAAGATGAAAAGATTTATTAAAATAGTTAAAAGTTCAAAAATCTATATTTTTTCACTTATTTTTATTGCGATATTAGTGTTTGTATCATTAATAGCACCTTTACTTCCTATAGATCCAGCGGCTACTGATGTAGCGAATCTATCTCAATCACCGAGTTTACAACATTTATTCGGAACTGATGAGGTAGGTCGTGATTATTTCATTCGTGTAATCTATGGAGGACGTATTTCTCTTATAGTAGGATTACTGGCGATGGTGACTGCCGTAACAATTGGGACGATAGTAGGACTTATCGCAGGTTATGTTGGTGGAGTTGTTGATAGTTTACTTATGCGTTTAGTTGATGTATTATCATCTATTCCATGGTTAGTATTAGTAATTGTACTTAGTGTATTTTTAAAACCAGGAATTGGTTCAATAATTATAGTAATAGGATGTTTTTCTTGGATGCGTCTTGCGAGATTAGTTCGTGCTGAAACTCTATCGGCAAAAGAATATGATTATGTAGTATATAGTAGATTTAGCGGTGTAAAAACTATCTCTATCTTAAAGAAACATATTATTCCAGCTATAATACCAACTTTAGTAGTAGCGGCAAGTGCCTCAATAGCTAACGCAATAATGACAGAAGCGGCACTTAGTTTCTTAGGTCTTGGTATTCAACAGCCTATGACTTCTTGGGGAACACTTCTGCAAAATGCACAACAAAGTCTACAACGTGCACCTCATATGGCAATTATCCCTGGATTATTTGTAATGTTAACAATTTATTCATTCAATAATATTGGTAACCTACTTACAAAATATATTCAAAAGGAGGGAGAATAGTATGACAAACATAGTAGAATTAAAAAATCTAACGGTTAATTATAAACCAAATAAAGAAGTAGATAAACAGCTAATACATGGTATCGATATTAATTTAAGAAAAGGTCATATCACTGGTGTTGTTGGTGAATCAGGAAGTGGAAAAAGTATTCTGATGCGTAGCATAATGTCTATTCTTCCTAACAATATTTTTGATAAAAATGATAAGTTTATCTTTGATGGAAAGGAAGTCAAGAAGGGTGAAAAATTACCAATTTCTATGATTTTCCAAAACCCTATGACCTCACTAGATCCAGTTAGAACAATTGGTTTTCACTTAATAGAATTAATAGAAAGATTTCAAAATAAATCTAAAGAAGATGCGAAAAAACTAGCTATAGAGCAACTTGAAAAAGTAGGTATTCTTAACGCACCACTTAGAATGGAACAATATCCACATGAATTATCTGGTGGTATGCGTCAAAGAATATTAATAGCCATGGCGTTACTTGCTAATCCTAAGTTATTAGTAGCAGATGAACCTACAACTGCTCTAGACGTTACGGTTCAAGCACAGATTTTATCTCTAATTAAGAAATTACAAAAAGAAACAGAACTTAGTGTAGCACTAGTCAGTCACGACTTCGGTGTAATAGCTGGAATGTGTGACTATGTGTATATTATGTATAGAGGTAGAGTTGTCGAAAAAGGTAATGTTGAAGAAATCTTCAGCAATGCACAACACCCATATACAAAACAACTTCTAGCTGCAGCAAGATTAGAAAATACTAATAATGAGCTTCTGACTGTTGATTATAAAGAAGATGACAAACACTATACTTGGCAAAAACTTAGCGATACTCATGAGTATCTGAAAGAGGTGGAGTAATGAGTAAAGAGTATTTAAAACTGAAAAATGTACGAAAAGTTTATAAGTCTAAAGGAATAGGAAAAGAAATCAAAGAAACTATTGCGGTTAATGATATTAGTTTAGATATTTATAAAGCTGAGACGCTAGCTGTAGTAGGTGAATCTGGTAGTGGAAAGACTACTCTAGGTAAGGGAATTTTAAATATAGACCCATTTATTTCAGGTGATGTTTTTGTAGAAGGTAATGAAAAATCTTTAACTAAAATGTCAAAAAAAGAACTTGCAGAAGTTTATAGTAAGATGCAAATTATTTTCCAAGACCCATATTCATCATTAAATCCACGAATGAGCGCCTTAGATATAGTTATGGAAGCTTTACATAAAGAAGACAAAGAAACTGCGAAGAAAAAGGCGTTAGAAATCTTAGAGTTTGTTGGAATTTCTAATGAAGACGCGCTAAAATTATCAAATGCTTTTAGTGGAGGGCAACGTCAACGTATCGGTATTGCTCGAGCAGTTGTAACAAAACCAGACTTCATTCTATGTGATGAACCAACTTCTGCCTTAGATGCTTCAACACAAGCACAGGTAATTAATTTATTAAAAGATTTACAAAAAAAATTCTCTCTAACATATTTATTCATCTCACATAACTTAGGTGTAGTAGAGTATATCGCAGATAGAATAGCGGTAATGTATAGAGGTAATCTAGTAGAACTAGGAACAACAGAACAGATTATGAAAAATCCACAGCATGTTTATACAAAACGTCTTCTAAATTCTATGCCGATTATTGATCCAGTAAGAGCTAGAAAGATGTTCGAAGAATTTGAAGTCAGTGCAGAGGAAATAGTAATAACTGGTACTGAAAAATTTGAAGAAGTTGAAGAAGGACACTTTGTGTTAAAATAATAATTTGAATGCCAATCTCAAAGATTAGAAAGAAAGTCTAGTTCTTGAGGTTGGTATTTTTGCAAAATATTTAAAAGAGATTTTGACAGTAGGCAAACTTTGGAGTAAAATAATAATATTATTACATAATATGGAAAAGAGGAGCTATTATGGCTAAGAAAAAAGAACTAAAAACAAATGCTATGCGATTTTTAGATGAAAATGGTGTAGAGTACAATCATTTTGAATTTGATGCAGAAAGCGATGCTGCGAAAACTGGTGTAGGAGTAGCTGATATCATCGGGCGTGACCATAACCAAGTATTTAAAACAATTATGACTACAGATGGTAAAGGTAACTATGTTGTAGGAGTACTTATGAGTGAAGATAGCATAAACTTTAAAAAACTTGCTAAAGCAGCAGGTGTGAAAAGTTTATCAATGTTACCACTTAAAGACCTAACAAAAATTACAGGATATGTAAAAGGTGGATGTTCACCATTTGCGATGAAAAAACTATTCCCGACTTTTGTAGATGAAAAATGTCGTGAAGTAGAAACGATTATTGTTTCTGCAGGTAAAGTAGGTCACCAAGTAGAGGTGAAACCAGAAGTACTAGAGCAACTTATCGGTGCTCAAGTAGTAGACTTTAAAGCTGAATAATATAAAAAGAACGACTTTTAATAATGATAATTGATGTATCTTATTATTTGAGTCGTTTTTTATTTTTTAACAAAAATTAATATATATTCAGTAAAATTTAAATATTAAAAATTTATAAATTATTGTTGAAAAAAGATAACAAATCACTCTAAAAATTGCTGAAAACGTATGAAGTAACAATATTTATCTTAATTGAAAAAGTATTGTAACATAATTGAAATAGTTTAGATATTCTACTGAAACTTTGTTTTGTTATACTAATAAGAGTAAGGAGGCGTAGTATGTTATTTGATACGCATGCGCATCTAAATGATGATGCTTATTTAGAAGACTTAGAAGAAACTATTGCTCGCGCGAAAGAAGCGGGAGTTAAATTAATAAATATAGTTGGCTTCGATGATAAAAGTATAGAAAAAGCACTGGAAATTACAGCTAAATATGACTTTTTATATTTAACAGTTGGTTGGCACCCAGTAGAAGCAATAGATTTCACAGAAGAAAAATATGAAATGATAAAAAATATTGCTTTAACAAATGATAAAGTAGTAGCAATCGGTGAGATTGGTCTAGATTATCATTGGGATAAAAGTCCAAAAGATGTTCAAAAAGAAGTATTTAGAAGACAAATTCAACTAGCTAAAGAAGTAAATAAACCGATAGTAATTCACACACGTGATGCTATGGCAGATACAATACAAATACTTCAAGAAGAAAAAGCTAGCGAAATTGGTGGGATAATGCACAGTTTTTCTGGTTCTGTAGAAAGCATGAATATTATGCTAAAAGAGAAATTCTATATTTCATTAGGAGGTCCGGTAACATTTAAAAATGCGAAGACACCTAAAGAAGTAGCAAAAGCCTGTCCATTAGATAAGTTGTTAATTGAAACGGATTGTCCGTACTTAACACCAACACCATATAGAGGAAAAAGAAATGAACCTGCATATGTGTATTATGTAGCACAAGAAATTGCAGATCTTAAAGAAATGTCGTATGAACAACTAACAAAACAAACATTCAATAATGCATGTACGTTGTTCGGATTAGAAGATAAAAAGGAGATTGATTAACAGAATGAAATTAGGTAGAATTATTGCAGCAGCAGCAACATCAGGATTATTATTATCAGGAGCTTTCGTAGTAGCGGAAGAATATACAGGGCACAACGTTTTCGCCGTGAGTTTAGATAACGGAAGCAAAGTTGAGTTAAAAGCTAAAAAAGGAACAGTAAGAGAAGTTCTTATTGCTAATGACATTCCTTTTGGAGCAGACGATAGAGTAGAACCAGGACTAGATACAAAGGTAAACGGTGGGGAAACTATTAACATCTATAAAGCTCACGAAGTAACAATCGTTGATGGTAATACAACTACAGTAAGAAAAACTACTTACAAAAAAGTTGGAGATATCTTAAAAGAATTAAACATTACTCTTGGAGAAAACGATAGAGTAACACCAGATTTAAACAAAGAAGTAGCAACAGTTGATACTATTAAAATCGTAAGAGACGGAAAAGCTACAGAAGTTAAAAAAGAAGAAATTAAATTCGGAACAAAAGAAGAAAAAGATGATTCTAAATATGTAGATGAAAAAGTTACTAAAGTTGAAGGTAAAAACGGAGAAAAAGAAGTAACTTATAATGTTGTAAGAGAAAACGGAAAAGAAATTTCTAGAGAAGTTGTTTCAGAAAAAGTACTTACAGAAGCAACAACTAAAGTAGTTGTAGTAGGAACAAAACAACGTCCAGCAGATCAACAAAAATCAGCTAGTCAATCATACGCAGCTCAATCAACTCCAGCTCAATCATATTCATCAGCTGGTGGTTCAGTAAGATTATCAAATGGTAACACTGCAGGAGCAGAAGGAGCGGCAGCAGCTCAAGAAATGGCTCGTCGTACAGGAGTTTCAGCTTCAACTTGGGAACACATTATTGCACGTGAATCAAACGGACAAGTAAATGCTAGAAACGCTTCAGGAGCTAGTGGATTATTCCAAACTATGCCAGGATGGGGATCTACAGCAACAGTTCAAGACCAAATCAATGCAGCTACTCGTGCATACAAAGCGCAAGGGTTAGCAGCTTGGGGAATGAGATAATATAAACAAAAAGGCGATCGCTTGATCGTCTTTATTTGTAAAATTATATAAAGAAAATCTAAGTTATAATATTATGTAATTACACATGATTTTATAACTTAGATTTTTAATTTTGTATTCTCTTTTCAATCAATTTGAATGTTACAAAAGATATCACAGAACAAATCACTATTGCAATTGCACTAGAATGGAAGATATTACCAATTCCGACTAGTGGTGAAACAACCCCACCTAAGAAAAATGGTACGAACCCGAAGAATGCAGATGCACTACCAGCACGTTCACGCTCTAAACTCATAGCGATAGCAGAACCAGCAGGTAGTATAAAACCTAGCCCTAGTAAAAGAAGGAAGAATCTAGCTTCAATGAATAGGAAAGGTAATGTTAATGTTAATACGATTGCTAGATATATACTAACTGCTAGCATAAGTGATAATCCTAGCTTAATACTATTTTTTTCTTTAAAGCTACCAGCACTTTTACTTCCTAAAACTATAGCAAAACCATTAAGACCAAAACATAAACTGTACATTAATGGAGTTAAATTATAGTGTGTCTGTAAGATAAATGGAGACGCAGCTATATATGCGAACATTGCAGCTAAAGCGAATCCTTGGATGATAACTAGCGCAAAGAACAGTTTATTTTTTGCGACTAGGATGATTGAGTAATAAGTTTTAGTTATTGGAAGATTCAATCTTTTATCTGAATTTAATGATTCATGGAACTTAAAACTTACAGCTAATAAGATAATACCTATTACAGCAAGAGTTACGAAAATTCCTCTCCAGTCTGTAAGTTGTAGTAATAAACTCCCTAATATAGGAGAAAGTATAGGTGCTAATCCATTAACTGCCATAAGTAATGCAAAGAATGCAGCTAGTTCACGCCCTTGGTATAAATCAGTAGAAATAGCACGAGAAATAACTACAGCACCTGCAGATGAAATACCTTGGATAAATCTCAATGTTATCATTGCATAAACATTCGGAAAGATAATAATAGCCAGTGTACTGATTAAATATATAACTAAGCTTATTATTAATGGATTTTTACGTCCGTATTTATCACTGATAGGTCCAATAAGCAATTGCCCTATTGCAAGACCAACCATACTACCTGTTAGAGTAAGTTGAATTGTTGAGGTACTAGCATTGAAAAACGAGGTCATAGTAGGCAATGCTGGTAAATATAAGTCTGTAACAAATGGCCCAAAAGCCGATAAAGTTCCTAGAAATAGAACTAAAAATAATTTAGAATTTCTTTTTAATGTCATATTGACTCCTTTCTATTTTTTGAAATACGTTACGTATTATAGCATAAATAAATTTTTTTCGTAAGTTTTTTTCTTTAAAGAAGTAAAAAAATTTAATATGAAATTTTATAACTATTGATAATAAATCTTAAATAAATATTTTACTATTTTTAGATGTAGGAGATTCAATTTTTGTACTTAACATAAAAACATTAAACTTTATATTTTTAAATATAATTTTGTATTCAAAGTGCGGGGTGTATAATGTCTGTAAACCTCTTAAAAACAGTTGTATCAAGGGTTTATGTCTGTTAAAATAAAAGTATGAAGTACAAAAGGAGGTTGTTAATATGGTAAAAAATTCTCAGAAATTTAAGCATCCTAAGGGGCTGTGGCTTATTAATGTAATGATAGCCATTCAGAGTTATGCATCATATGCAACATCAGGATTTTTAATATTATTTTATACTTATTCTGTAGAACAAGGTGGATTAGGGTTAGATAAAACATTCGCAGGGGACGTTATGGCGTATCTTGGAACAATTGGTTCTCTTCTACCGCTTTTAGGAGCATATTTAACTGATAAATATATCGGTATGCAACGTGCAATTCAGTTTGGTATTCTATTTAACTCGATAGGGACACTGTTTACCGCATTTGCTCATGGTAGATTCTACATCTTCTTAATAGGGGTAATTATTAACTCTATTGCTGGAGCATTCTTCCGTGGTAACCTATCAGCTATTGTAGGGGAACTATACGATGAAAAACAAGTATCTATGAAAGATGCTGCATATAGTATCTTCTATACTTTCGTAAATATCGGAAGTTTACTTGGTCCAATTATCGGTGGTCTAATTTACCAAGATTGGGGAGCTACAAAAGGAGCAGATGGTAAAATTGCAGTTTATGGATTTACACCAGCATTCTTAATGGTTTCTATCTGTTTATTTGTCACATTCATATTATTTACATTTGGTAAAAATAAATTACTAGGTGATTCAGGAAGATATCCAGTTGGTAAAAATAAACATGAATCTGCTGAAGAAAATAAAGAAGACTTAAAAGGATCTAAATATGATAAAGGTCGTTTATATGCTGCCGTTATAATCTTTGTATTCTCTACAGTGTTTTGGTCAGCGTATTTCCAAACACAAACAACAATTACTCTTATGACAGATGAGCTTGTAAATTTAAATGTGTTAGGATTTGATATGCCGATTACTTGGTTAGTTTCATTTAATGGATTCTTATGTATAGTGCTTGCTCCACTATTTGGATGGTTCTGGATGAAAAAAGCAGAAAAAAATAATGACTGGAAAGTAGCTACGAAAATGGGTTGGGGTATGCTACTAACTGGTTTAGGATTTGTTTGTTTTGTACTAGGACTTCAATCATTAGGTGGAAAACTAGATGGATCAATAAAAATGAGCATTTGGTACGTATTAGGTGGATACTTCGTACTAACAGTAGGGGAATTACTAGTATCACCAATTGGTATGGCATTGTTCAGTAAATTATTACCTAAAAAATTCGCCGCTATGTCTATGGCGATGTGGTATTTCACATATGTTGTATCTTCATGGATCACAGGTAAAACAGTAGGTTGGACTGAAACTTGGGGTTATGAAAAAGTATTAACTATAATTGCAATAATTATGGGAGTATTAGGGGTACTGCTATTTATTATAGCTAATCCATTAGAAAAAATTATGGCTCTTGATAAAATTGGAAAAGAAGATGAAGAAGAGCTAGAGGTACAACAAGCTTAAAAATAATAAAAAACTGACTTAAATAATCGTAAGTGATTAATTTAAGTCAGTTTATTTTATATCAAAATCTATAGAATCAATATTCATAATAAGTTTGTTATTTATAAACCAAATTAATGAAAATACATAAACGGCATAAGTAAAAAATAATAAAGAAGAAAGAATAGTAATTTTATTATTTTTTAGGAATATGAAATTCAATAAAATTATTATTAAGTAAACAACAACAGAAATTAACAAACGTTGTTTATTTTTTTTTGCCCAATTATTGTATTTTTCCAATAATTCAGCTTTTTTAGCTTCGTTATCCACAAAATTCCTCCTAAGTTTTATATATAAAATTATAACAAATAAAAGACTATGCTGCAATTAAATAACTGAAGTGTAAAAAAGTGAATAATATTTGTATATATTCCCTATTTATGTTGATTGAATACAAATAAATATGGTATAATTAAGTTGCCATATTATACACAAAATTGGAGGCAATATGTCTTATACAAGAGATTATATATTTGAAAAAATAATAGAAAAACTACCTACTTTAAAAATTCATGAAAGACGAGAAAAAGATAATAGTGTTTTTATTTTAGAGTATGAAAATCGTCGTGCAAAAATAGATATAGATAGTTTTGTCAGAAAGTTAGGAGATAAGAAAACTAGCAAAGGGGATAAAAAAATAGAAGAGTTTGTCTACTATATAGTAGAAAATTTCAGTGCACAAACAAGTGTTTCTTTAGACAACATTAATGAAGAACAATTGTTGGAAAATATTTATCCCGTAGTTAGAGCTAGCAGTTTTAATAAAGATAAAGAAAAAGATCTTGTTAGTTTTGAACATACAAATGAAACAAAAATTTATTTAGCGTATGATTTTAAAGATGGCTATAAATTGCTAGATAGTAGTTTTTTAGATAAATTCTCAAAAAATAAGCAAGAAATTTTAGAGGTTGCTAAAAATAATTTAGAAGAATTACCACTTAAGTATAATGTGGATGAAGTTGCAGGGAATAAATTTTATTTCTTAAATGCGAAAGATGGTTATGATGGAGCTAGAATATTCGATAAAAATGTATTAGATTACTTCTATAAGAAAATAGGGGATTCATTTTATGTCGGCTTGCCACATCAAGATACGTTAATTATCGCAGATATAAATAATAAACAGGGATTAGAGATTTTGCAAAAAATGATGGTTCATTTTTTTACAGAAGGTCTAGTGCCGATAACAACAATTACATTTAAATATGATGGAAAAGAACTAGAGAGTTATTTTATTTTTGTAGAATAACTTTAAAAATAAAAATTAAGTATAGGAGAGAGAGTCATGTTATTTTTTTACAATAAGAAAATGTTAGGAGAAACATTATTAATTACTATTCAGAGTAAAGAAGAGGTAACATACGAAGATAAGAAAAATATCACTTTAATTAAAGATGAAAATGGCGCTTTAGTTGGGTTAAATATTTTTAACGTTGAAAACTTGAAATTAGATGGAGAAGGAAGTATTGATTTAACAGAAGAACAAAAAGAGATTCTTCAAAAACGTTTAGAAAAAAATGGAATAAAAATTGATTTAGAAGGAAACAATGACGATTTCTTCGTAGTTGGAGAAGTTTTAAGTTGTGAAAAACACCCAGATGCTGATAAGTTAAAAGTAACTGAAGTAAAAGTTAGTGAAGATGAGACATTACAAATTGTCTGTGGAGCGCCTAATGTAGAAGCAGGACAAAAAGTTGTTGTAGCATTAAGTGGTGCAATGATGCCAAGTGGTTTATTAATTAAAAAATCAAAATTACGTGGTGTAGAATCAAACGGAATGCTATGTTCAAAACGTGAATTAGGATTACCACAAGAAGAAGCACGAGGAATTTTAGTATTAGATGCTGACACTAAAGTAGGAACTCGAGTAAAAGATTTGAATCTTAAATAAAATCTAACTTAGGAGGTGTAAAGTATGGTTAATTGGAAAAAGTGGTTTTTAGAAGAAGATGAAGATGAGATATTCGAAGAAGAGATATCACGTAAAGAGAAGAAAGAAAGTCCTTTAGAAACTAGGGAAAGAAGAACTGAAAACAAGAGAAAAGAAAGAGTCTATTATGAAGATGAAGAAGATTTTGAAATAGACTTTAGTTCTAGAAAATCTAAGAGATCATTTGAAGATGATGAGTTTGAGTCAGACTCTAGAAATAGAAAAGGAAGAGAGAAAACTCAAGAAAAATTTGATGAATATGAAGAAGTAAACCTTGAGGATTTTGAAATAGATGAATTCGAAGATGATGATTATGAAGAAGACTTCGAACAAGAGAAAAAATCTAAAAAAGGAAATGGTTTCTTTGCTAAATTCAAAAATCTATTTAAACAAAATGATGAAGAATTAGACGATGACTTTTTAGATGAAGATCTTCTTGAAGAAGATGAAGATGACGAGGCTGAAGATTATAAAACATATCTAGAGCGTCAAAAACGTGAACAAAAAGAGAAAGCTAAAATAGCTGAAAAAACACAATCAAGAGTAGTCAAAGAAGAAGACTATGAAGATTATGAAGACGATGAGGAAGAGTACGAAGAAGGTAAAAAAGTAGGATTCTTCTCAAGACTTAAAGAAAAATTATTTAACGTGAGTGATGATGAAATCGATCAAGAAGAATTAGAAGCGGTACTAGATGATTTTGAGGATGAGGTAAAAGAAGAGGAAACTCCAGTTAAGAAAAAAACTCAAGTATCAGTTGAAAGATTTGATTCTGAACCTGAAGAAGAACTAGAGATTGAGTTTGTAGATGAAGTTAAAGAAGAAGCTAAGTTTGAAGAAATCGATATTACTAAATACGAAGAAAAAGAAGAAAAAGCTTCAGCTGGAACAGTTACAGACTTAGGGGATGCTCTTAAGAAACTTGGAGTTTCGAGTTCTGAAATAACTGATGTTGATATCTTTGATGAGAAACCATCAAGAAGAAAACACCCAACTCTTGCTGCTGTTCGTACTAAGAGATTAAAACAAGATCATAAGATTGACACTCTTGGAGACAGTGTAGTACTAGGAAAAGATGGTAGTGAATTAAAACAAGAAGTAGCTACTTCATTCAAAGGTCAAGCTAAAGAGGAAACTCAAGTTCAAGAAGAAAGAACTACTAAAAATAGAGAAGCTCGTAGAGAATTCGAAGAAAACTTTAATTCTCTAGAGAGAAGAAGCGATAAGATTGAAAAAGATAATCCATTATACGCTAAGAAAAACGAAAAATTAGAGGGTATCTTTGATGAAATTCGTGAAAAAGAGAGCAAAACCCACGAGAAAGAGGCTCCAGCACTAGAAGTTAGAGAACTTGATGCTGAAGGAAGCCGCCGTGAAAAATTAAAATATACTTCTGTACATGATGTATTAGAAGGAAATGAAGATTTATTCGAAGATGATATCGATAGAGTAAGCAAAAAACTTGTTGGTGAAAGATTCGAAGAAGGCCAAGAATCTAGCGAAGAAGTTGAAAACTTCAGAAAAGGTTTATATGAAGGTAAGAAATCTGAAAATACTCAAGAAAGAACAGCCTTAGATGAGCTTATTAAAACTGAGAATATTGATGTTTCTCCAAGAAAAGAAGAAACTCTTCCTGAAATAGAAGAACTTAATGAAAACTTAGCTGACCTTAAGAAAGAAAAACAAGAAGAAACTTATGTTGATTTAGTTCAAGAAGTGGCTAAAATAGAAGATGTTGAAGTTGAAGACTACGAAGAATTTAAAGAAGTTAAAAAAGATAGGCTTTCTGGTTACAGTGATTATCGTTTAGATGAAGAAGAAATCGAAGAATTAGAAGAACAAAACTATCTAGAAGAATCTGCAGACTCAGTAAATATCGATAGTTTATTAAGAGAAGTATCTCCAAACAATAAGATTATTAAAAAAGCTAATGATGTAGATAAATTCACAGATGAAAAAGTTGTTCCTAAAGAAGTAGCTGAGAAGAGAGTAGAAGACGCTAAAGTTCGCGAAGAAAGTGAAGTTGTTGAAGAAGTAGAACGCGGAATAGATTATACTGAAAAACTATATACTAATGATGTTTCTGAGTACTTCGATAAAGGTAATGGAACTAAATTAGGTGAATATAAAACAGTAGATCATGGATATAGACCAGTAAGTAAAGAAAAAATCGAAAATAATCAAAAAATTCTTGACGCAATTTTTGAAAAATATTCATCATCAGGAATTTCTTCATCGACTAGATCAGTAACGAGTCAAATGATGAGTTCAAATACTATTACACCTAAATCACGCAGTGTTGGTAAATTCAAACCATCTCCAGTATATTCTTCTGTATATGGTTCAGCAACACGTAATACAGCCGAAAATTCAAATAAACCAGTTGGTATATCAACTACAGGATTATCTATAAATAATCAAGTAAAAAAAGATGAACCAAAAATAGCCGAAAAAAAAGCAGTAGAAGCTAAAACAGCTACTACAGTAAAAAATAATGCAAATATCTATAAAGAAATTGCTTCACAAGAAGAGACAGTTTGGAATATAGGTTCAGCAAAACGAGTACCTAAAAACAAGGTGAAAAATAAAAAATAATTAGATAATCGATAAGAAAGAGGATGGCTCAAAAGTCATCCTCTTTTACTTAATGGCTTTAGCCAATTGCTGATATGAAGTCTCGGAAATAAATAAACCACCTCTTTTCAGGGGTGATCTTTACTTTGTTAACTTTTCAATCTATTACATATTCTCCAGGGCTTAGAGTGTTAACGATAGTTTCGAATAAAATAATTCCAACTACGTTTAACATTAATCTTGAACGAATTTTTTTTCTGTTTTTTGGTGCATCGTAGACTTTAATCAAATAATCGCTCATTCTTGCTAGTGGACTACTCACAAGGCTAGTGATTGATAGAATTGTTGCTCCATTTTGTTTTGCCTCCAAGACGCAATCATTAATGACGTCAGTATTACCACCTAGAGAAAATACTAAAATTACATCATCTTTTGTACAAATATCAGAGATTCTTTTAATAGAATAATGTTCAAAATAGTCATTTGACCAAAGGTTAATAAGCTTAAGTTTTCTATTGAAATCACTCATAACCATGTAGCTTGAGCCACTACCTATACAAAATATACGACGAGCATTAATTATTTTATCGGCAAAAGTATCAAAATCATCTTGATTAAGAATAGACATTGTTCGAGAAAATTCAACGCTAAGCTGTTCTTTTAAAGTAATAAAGTTAGAAGAAGTAGCGTTATTATTTTTAGCTAATTCTTTACTCATTTTCAAATCATATTTTAAATCGATAAATGTGTTATACCCCAACTTTTTACAAGCACGAATTACGGTAGAAGAAGAAACGAGAACAGCCTGTTTAATTTCTTTTAAAGTGGTATGTTCAATATTATCTTGCTTCATAAGATAATCGATGACTTGTTGTTCTGAAATGGATAGTCTATCGTAGTTTTCTTTTAAATTCTCAAAAAACATAAAAATGCCCCCTATAGTAAAATTTACCAATGAATATTTTTTCTTTACTCAGCATTAAGTATCATATCACAAAAATTTTAAAATGAAAAGTTATTTTATAAACGTTTTCTAGAATTTAGTAAAATTTTACTAAAATAGTAATAAGTTACAATAGAAGAAACTTTTAGGCAAAAAACTAAAAACCGTTTTCATATCTGTTATAATGTACCTATAAAAAATAACAAAGGAGAAAAGGTAATGGCAAAGAAAAAAAATAAATTCGTCTCTGCTTTTGAGCAATTCGGACGTTCGTTCTTATTACCAGTATCTGTACTTCCTGGTGCAGGTATTATTAAAGGAATCGGGACAGCCTTCAGTAATTCAAATACACTAAAAATGTTCCCAGCGTTAAAAAATGACATTATTCAATTTATTATGAAATTCCTAATCGTATTAGGGGATACAGCATTCAACAACTTACCAATTATATTTGCGGTTGGGGTAGCTGTAGGTTTAGCAAAACGTGAAAAAGGTTCTGCTGCGCTTTCTGGTTTACTAGGATTCATCGTATTACACTACGTACTTAACTTCCTATTAGTACAAAGTCACAAATTAGTAGATACTAGTAAATTATCAAGTAACGAAGCAAAATTAGCATTATCAAATGCCATGCAGACAAAAGTACTTGGTATTCAAACAATGGACCTTAGTGTATTCGGAGGTATCATTGTAGGTATAGTTGTATACTTCGTCCATAAGTGGGCTGTTAAAGTTCAATTACCAACAGTTATTGGATTCTTCAGTGGACCACGTTTCGTACCTATCGCAACTATCGTAATTATGTCGGCAGTTGCTACTGGACTATTCTTTGTATGGCCTCCAGTACAAAAAGGTATCAGTGTATTATCAATCTTCATCCTTAAATCAGGACCTATTGGAACGTTCCTGTATGGTTTAGTAGAGAGAGCATTATTACCATTCGGTCTTCACCACGGTTTAAACTGGCCAGTTCGTACAACTGAATTAGGTGGAGCTTGGGAAATTGGTGGACAACGTGTAGTTGGTACAATCAACGCTTACTTAGCTTCATTAGCTGATCCAAACGTACAACATGTAGATCCAAGTATCACAAGATTTAACGGCGGTAAGTTCGTTTACTTCATGTTTGGTCTTTCTGGTGCAGCTTATGCAATGTACAAAACAGCTGATGAGAAAAAACGTAAAGTTGTAGGATCATTATTATTCGCTGCAGCTGGTACTTCATTCTTAACAGGTATTACAGAACCAATCGAATTTACATTCTTATTCGTAGCACCAATTCTTTATGTAGTACACGCATTCTTAGCAGGTTCAGCGTTATTCGCGATGCACATGTTAGGAGCAGGGGTTGCTACTCCAACTGGACACGGATTTATTAACTGGGTAATCTACGGAGTACTTCAAGGTCCTAAAACAGCTTGGTGGTTAGTACCAATCGTAGGTGTAGTTTACTTCTTCATCTACTATGTAGTATTCAGATTTATGATTGTTAAATTCGATCTTAAAACTCCTGGTCGTGAAGACGGAGATGATGTTAAATTATCTAATAAAAACGAAGCTCGTGCTAAACTTGGTGTAGAAATCGCTACAATCGGTAAAGAAGAAGCACCAAAATCAGTAGACGTAGCTGCTGGTGATGATGAAGTAATGGAAACAGTACAAAAAACACCAGAAGGAATTAGAAAACAAGCAGTTGAATTAGTTAAAGCACACGGTGGTCCAGATAACATCGAAGCTGTAGATGCTTGTATAACTCGTTTAAGAATTAATGTAAAAGATAAAAACTTAGTAGATCAAGAACGTATTACAACGAAACTTGGAGCTATGGGATTTGCAGAAAGTGATATGCAAATGCAATCAATTTACGGATCTCATGCTAATGTATTAAAAATGGAAATCCAAGAAATGCTTGGTATGGAGGAATAATTTCATGAAGAATTTGTTTGTTACAGACTTAGACGGTACATATGTTAAGAATTCAGTGTTCGTAGAACAAGAAGATTTAAAAGCGTATCATGATGCGAAAGAATACGGGGATTTCTCAGTTGCGACTGGGCGTTCTGTTGAAGAAATCAAATATATTGCAGAAGGCAATGATATGGATGTTACACACATGATAGGGTTTAACGGAGCGGTCGTAACAAGACAAGATGAAGTTCTTTTTGAAAAACACATTCCTACTAAAGATTTAACTGGGATATTCGAATATCTAAAGGAAAGTAAATTAATATTTGATGCTTTAGATGGAAAACAACGTATCGGTAATTTTGATCATGAGAAAAAAGATAGATTGTGGAACATGGAACTAATTTGTGTTGAAAATCCTTTTGAAATACTAAAAGGAAAAACAATCTATAAAATAAATGTAAGACCAACAAAAGACCAATTAGATTATCATTACGATATAATGAAAGAAAAATTTCCAGAAGTAGAGATTTATAAATCAGGTTCAACACGTATGGAAATCACAGCAAAAAATATTTCTAAAGCTAGTGGTATTGAAGCTATCAGGTCAGGATATGATAGGGTAATAGCTTTAGGAGATTCAGGAAATGACGTGGATATGTTTAAAGTAGCTGATATCTCATACTGTATGAACCGTGCGCCACAAGAAGTAAAAGACCAAGCTACACACGTAGTAGAAGATTTTGCAGCGGCGATAAAACATTTTGTAGAGAACTATGAATAGTAAAAAAGAACCGGCAGAGATGCTGGTTCTTTTGCTATGTATTTAGTATTTCTCCAATATTTCACTTCTTACCGCTGAGATAAGATAAAGTGAACCTGTAATTAGAAGAATTTCATCATCTTTTAGATTTGGGATAATGTTGTTTAATGCAACTTCATAATTCTCATATTTAGTAACATGAGTATCACCGAAGCTTTGAACTAGATTATCAAGATTTGATTCTTTAATTTCGATTGGAACTTTTGTTGCCGAGAATTCAGCTGGGATTGTTTTTGATTTTTCGATCATATCTTTATAATCTTTGTCTTCAAGAATACCAAGCAGAATTTTCAATTTAGGGAATTTTTGCTTATCTAGGTAGGCTACTAAACTATCAATTCCATCATTGTTGTGCGCGCCATCTAGAAGAATATTTTCACGAATCCATTCTAAACGTCCTACCCAAACTGATTTACTTAGAGCTTCTTTTATAACATCATCTTCTATATCGATTATATTGCGTTTTTTCAGGTTAGATAATGCTTCTAGAGCTAAAGATGCATTAAAAGTTTGGTGTGCACCGACCATTTTAGTAGAATAATCTATACCTTTATATGAGAATACGTTACCTCTAGCTTCGACCTTCTTCACAACGATATCCTCTTCGTTTAAAATACTCAAGCTAGCATTTTTTTCTTCACATATGTCTTTTATTACATTTACTACACCTTCACAAGCAGGGTAAATTAGAACATTATCATTTTCTTGGATAATTCCACCTTTTTCATAAGCAATTTTTTCAAGAGTATCGCCAAGAATCGCAGTGTGATCTAGACCGATTTTTGCAATTATAGATAATACTTTTTCTTTAAAAATATTTGTTCCATCATATCTTCCGCCAAGACCAACTTCCATAATGACGAAGTCTGTTTTTTGCTCTTTAAAGTATAATAGAGCTACACCAGTGATAATTTCAAAGAATGACAGTTTATCGCTAGGATCTGGATTATTCTTGTCGTAAGTTTCTTGAACTAGTTTGAATAATCGATAAGCTTCTTTATATGAAATAAAATCATCGTTAACACGGATTCTATCGTTAAAACTCAGCATACCAGGACTTGTATATAATCCAACTTTATATTTAGTTTTTAAGACATCTTTCAAATAAGAACAAGTAGAACCTTTACCGTTAGTTCCAGCAACATGAATTACTTTAAGATCTTTTTCAGGATGATCAAAAAGTTCAAGAATATGTTCCATTCTGTGAAGACCAAGTTTCATCCCAGTACGTTCTATTTTATATGATGAAGTAATAAGAAGTTCTTCACAAACACATTCAACTGCATAGTTTACAATTTCATCTTCATCTAAAGTTAGAAGTTTTTCAGCAAGCTGTTCTAAACTTAGCTGACTAAAAAGCTCTAATATGTTATTTTTATCTTCTAAATTATTTTCTTTTAAATATTTCTCAAATTTTATTTTACAATTCAAATTCATAAATAAACACCAACATTTCTAATAATATACATTTAATTTTATAATGATAAAGATGAATTGTAAAGGATATAATTTTGGTGAATTTGATGGAGGGATTTAGCTAGGAACTGTTCCAAAAGTTCTAAAATTTAAAAAAATCAATAAGAGAATTCATAGACGCAGTGGTTTATTGATATCTAAATTCGCTTTATAAAAGCTTTTTAGATGTCTAATAAACCACTGCGGAAAGTGACTCTATAAAATCTTGTTTCTTAAGAAATCAAGATTTTTGAGTCACTCCCAATACAAAAAAGTGTATACTTTAATTTTAATTGTTAGTATGTTAGTATAATTAATGAAGAAGTTAGAGATAAAAAAGGAGAACAACATGATAGCAATAACAGGTGTAACAGGAAAACTAGGTGAAAGAGTAGCGGAAGTTTTAAGTGAGCAAGGGATAGAAACAGTTCATATCGCAAGAAATCCTATGAAAGCTAAGAAATACAGTAATGCAGAAATAAGAAAAGTAAGCTACGAGAATAGCGAAGAAAGTCGTGCGGCATTAACTGGAGTAAAAACATTATTAATGGTATCAGCGAAAGAAAATGCCAAAAGGGTGGAAGAACACATTGGATTTATTGATGCAGCTAAAACAGCAGGAGTAGAACATATCGTATATATTTCATTCTATAATAATAAAGAAGATGCAACATTTACTTTATCACGAGACCACTATCAAACAGAAAAATACATAAAAGAACAGGGATTACAATATACATTCCTTAGAGATAATTTTTATTTAGATTTCTTTTTAGATATGTGTTTAGAATATGGAGAACTTCGAGGACCAGCAGGAGATGGTTTAGTATCTGCAGTAGCTCGTAAAGATGCTTCAGATATGGTAGTGGCAGTTATGTTAAAAACAGAGGAATATAAAAATAAAGTATTAAACTTAACAGGTCCACGAAATTTATCGATGAAAGAAATTGCTGAGATTGTTAGTGAAAAAACAGGTAAGGAAATTACATATTACAATGAAACAGTAGAAGAAGCCTATAAATCACGCCAAAAATGGGAAGCAGAACAGTGGGAATATGATTCATGGGTAAGTACATATACAGCTATAAAAAAAGGTGAACAAGAAGGAGTTTCACTAGACATAGAAAAAGTATTAGGAAGACCAGCAACATCATTGGAACAACTTTTAGAGGAGTATGTTGGAAGAAAATAAAGTAGGAACAGAAATTTTCCAAATTTTTTCAACTTTAATTTCATTTTAATTATAGTCTAAAGTTCACGTAAGGTAAGTGGGATATAATATAAACATAACAAAACTTAATAATATTTTTTTTTCATAATATATGGCTCGTCGAAAGACGAGCCTTTCTCCATATCTAGAGATTATTTTCAAGCTTTTTCAACTTTAGTTTCATTTTAATTATAGTCTAAAGTTCATGTAAGGTAAGTGGGGTATAATATAAACATAACAAAACTTAATAATATTTTTTTCATAATATATGGCTCATCGAAAGATGGGCCTTTCTCCATTTCTGAGAATAATTTTCATTATTTTTCAACTTTAGTTTTATTTAAATTATAGTCTAAAGTTCACGTAAGGTAAGTGGGATATAATATAAACATAACAAAACTTAATAATATTTTTTTCATAATATATGGCTCGTCAAAAGACGAGCCTTTCTCCATTTCTGGGAGGACTTGACAAGTTATTATTTTTGTAAATATAATATATTTAAATTGATAATTAATAAATTCTATGAATACTCATGCTGTTAAGAGGTTAGCAAATGAGAGATATTTAGTATAGATAATATTTTAGAAGGTGTAGATATGAATATTAGTTTTGAAAAAGGAATAAACAAAAATAATGCATTAACGATCTGTGAATGGTCGAATGAGAAAGGTGAAGAATTTCAAAAGCAATGGATGGGATCAAAAATTTCTTATCCTTTAGATTTAGAAAAAATAAGAAAATTAGAGGATTTATTTTCTATTTTTCATGAAGAAGAATTTATAGGCATAATACAAATTATAAAAATTGAGGAAAATAATGCTCATTTAGGAAGATTTATTTTAAATCCACAAAAAGTAGGCCAAGGATTTGGAAAAAATGCATTAAAATTATTTGTTCATCATATTTTCGAAGATGAAAATATTAATAGTATAACTCTAACGGTATTTGATTCTAATATAACTGCTAAAAAGCTGTACGAGAAATTAGGTTTTAAAATTTATAAAGTGATAGAATTTCCAAGTTTGAAGTATATCATGAAAAGAACTAGATAGTTATTATTTTTAAATATTTTCAACTTTAGTTTCATTTTAATTATAGTCTAAAGTTCATGTAAGGTAAGTGGGATATAATATAAACATAACAAAACTTAATAATATTTTTTTTCATAATATATGGTCCATCGAAAGATGGGCCTTTCTCCATTTCTAGGAATAATTTTCAATCTTTTTCAACTTTAATTTCATTTTAATTACTGTCTAAAGTTCATGTAAGGTAAGCAGGATATAATATAAATATAACAAAACTTAATAATATTTTTTTTCATAATATATGGTCCATCGAAAGATGGACCTTTCTCCATTTTCAGAATAGTTTTCAAGTTATTTCTTGAATCTCTACCTCAAAGTGCTATAATATTATTTATGAAAAAAACATCAGTTAATTTATTAGAAGGTCCGATATTACGGGCAATGATTGCTTTTGCGATACCAATTATGATAGCGAATATTTTTCAGCAACTCTATAATACGGTAGATATTATGATTGTTGGTAGATTCCTTGGAGAAGAATCTCTTGCTGCTATTGGAGCTACTGCTGCGATATTTGAGCTTGTAGTTGGTTTTGCATTAGGTATAGGGAATGGTATGGGTATAGTTATTGCTCGTTATTATGGTGCTGGAAACTATGAGAAGTTAAAGAGTGCTGTAGCTGCCACGTTTGTTATTGGTGGAGTATTAAGTATAGTAATTGCTATATTAGGTAATTTTACCTTATATCCATTACTGAAATTACTAGGGACACCAAGTAATATTATTGATCAATCTTACGAGTATAGTTATCTTATAGTAGTATTTGTAGGTGTTACTCTTGCGTACAATTTGTGTGCGGGACTACTTCGAGCAGTTGGAGATAGTAAGGCTGCATTATATTTCTTAATTTTTTCAGCAATTATTAACATTGTATTAGATATATATTTTATTGCATATTTACATATGGGTGTGCGCTCGGCTGGAGTTGCAACAATTATCTCACAAGGTATTTCTGCAGTATTATGCTTTAACTATATTCGTAGAAAAACACCATTTCTTATTCCAACAAAAAAACATTTTACATGGAATAAAAAACTTTATTCTGTTTTATTTAGCCAAGGTTTGGCAATGGGACTTATGTTTTCTGTTGTTTCGATTGGTACAGTAATCTTACAAACGTCGATTAATGCCTTAGGTCCAGTAATTATAAGTGCTCAAACGAGCGCTAGAAGAATAATGATGTTCTCACTACTTCCAGTAGGATCTATGAGTGCGACTATAACGACTTTCACATCGCAAAACTTTGGAGCAAGACAATATAGTCGAATAGTTGAAGGGTTACGTAAGGGTGCGCTTGTTACGATAATTTGGTCAGTCTTCATCTGTATTACGCTATTTTTCGCAAGTCCATATTTAAATGAACTTATCACAGGAAGTAATGATAAAGAATTAATTTATCAAGCTTCACTATATCTTAAGATTAGTTCTGCATTCTATCCATTTTTAGCGATACTTTTAGTATTGAGAAATGCTTTGCAAGGATTAGGACAAAAGATGATGCCACTAGTTTCAAGTATTATAGAAATGCTAGGGAAAATATTATTTGTAATATTTATTATTCTAAGTGCAGGATATTTAGGAGTAATATTTGTAGAACCTATTCTATGGGTTGTAATGGCTGCTCAGCTGTATTATGCATTTAGAAAAGAGCCAGTTATTCGTTCATTGAAGAAAAAGAGTAAATAGTAGATTGAGGGCTGATTCAAAAGCTGTAAATTTTAATAAAGTGTATATGAAAACTTATAGGCGCAGTGGTTTATTGATATCTAAATTCGCTTTGTAAAAGCTTTTTAGATATCTAATAACCTGTGCGGGAGTGATTCGACAAAATCGATTTCTACGAAATCACGATTTTTGAGTTACTCCCTTTTTTACTGCAAACACAACAGTCACGTGATATAATAGTAAGGTATTTAAAAATAAACGATAAGGTGACAGAATGAATAAATTAAAACAATTATTAAATGAAAAAAAATATTTAATTATGGGGATATTGAACTTTACTCCAGATTCTTTTTCGGATGGGGGAGATTTTTACGATGTGGAAGCTGCGATAGATGGTGTTCGTAAGATGATAGCCGAAGGTGCGGATATTATTGATATAGGTGCTGAATCGACTCGTCCAGGTTCGATTGTAGTTAGTGAGGAAGACGAACTTGCAAGGCTGCAAAGCGTATTTCCAACTTTAAGAGAAACATTCCCTGATGTGTGCTTTAGTGTTGATACATATAAGCCTAATGTAGCTGAATACATGATTGAAGCTGGTGTCGATGTACTAAATGATGTAAATGGAGCTAAAGGAAGTACTATGGCTGATATTGCTGCTAAATATGATATGCCTATCTTCATCATGCACAATGGTGGTGTTGAAGAGGGGCGTGAGATTGAACAAGTTGTACGCGAACTTGGTGAGAGTGTTGATATTTGTTTAAATGCTGGTGTGAAGAAAGAAAGAATTATCGTTGATCCTGGAATGGGATTTGGTAAAACTGCAGAAGCTAATTTAGAAATTACACGTAAGCTAGAATTACTTAATTCACTAGGCTGTGAAATCCTATATGCGGTAAGTAGAAAGAGAACTACAGATTATGTGCTAGGTGGTAATAGTAATCCGAAAGATAGAGATATAGTAAGTGCTACTTTATCATTAGAAGCGGTGAAACGAGGAGCTAGAATGGTGCGTGTTCATAATGTAAAAGTTATGAAAGAAGCCCTAATAACTTATGAAATAATTAATGGATAATCTAACAGAAGGAGGTTGAAATGAAGAATACATTTGTTTATAATAATCATTTAGAAGCGAAGAAAGTTTTTAGTACGCTTGAGAGTGAATTAGAAATTTGCGATGAATTTATTTTCAGCGTGGCATTTATTTCAGAAAGTGGATTGACTAGTTTACTTCAGACTTTGAAGAATTTAGAAGAAAAAAATATCCGTGGAAAGATTTTAACGACGAATTATTTATATTTTAATACTCCTAAAGTATTAGAGAAATTGTCTAATTTTAAAAATATCTCTCTAAAGATTTATGATTGTGTAGAAAATAAACATGGATTCCATACTAAAGGTTATTTGTTTAGACGAGGTGACTCATGGAAAATACTGATGGGAAGTTCGAACTTAACGAGTGCTGCACTTACGATAAATAAAGAATGGAATACTTTTGTTGAGGGTGATAGAATTCTAACAGATACTGTCTTAGATGAGTTTAATAGTTTATGGGAGAAATCTAAGTCTTACTCTGAAATAAAAGATAAGTATGTTGAAGAATTCGCTACTAATAAGGTTGAGACTGTTACTGGAAAAATTATTTCCGAGGAAATCAAGCCGAATAAGATGCAAAGAAGTTTTATAGAAAATTTCGAAAAACTTCGTAATCAAGATAACAAGGGTCTTCTTATTTCCGCGACAGGAACAGGTAAGACATTTGCTGCTGCTTTTGCGATGAAGAGTATAGTTGCTAAGAGATTGTTGTTTGTCGTCCATAGAGAACAAATTGCTCGTCAGGCGTTGGAGACATTTAAGACTATTTTTGGAACTAGTCGTAGTTATGGTCTTCTTACAGGTAAAGAGAAAAATATAGAAGCGAATTTTATTTTTTCTACAGTTCAAACTATGTCTAAAGAAGATATTTTTAGGAGTTTTAATGATACTCATTTTGATGAAATTATAATAGATGAGGTGCATAGGGCAGGAGCTGATAGTTATCTTAGATTGATGGATTATTTCAAACCAGTATTTTATCTAGGTATGACGGCAAGCCCTGATAGAACGGATAGTTTTAATATCTATGAATTGTTTAACAATAATATTGTTTATGAAGTTCGTCTTAAAGAAGCGATGGAAAATTCACTATTATGTCCATTTCATTATTTCGGTATTAGTGATTTAGAAGTTGATGGTAAAGTTATAGATGAGCTGAGTGATTTTTCAAATCTAGTATCTAGTGAACGTGTTGAACATATTATAAATAAGATCAATTATTATGGTTATTCGGGGGAAAGAGTAAAAGGTCTAGTTTTCTGTTCATCGAAACAAGAAGCTAAGGTGCTTAGTGAAGAGTTTAATGCCCGTGGTTATAATACTACAAGCTTAACAGGTGAAGATAGTCAGGAACGACGTGAACAGGAGATCGCTAGGTTAGTTGCGAATGATGGAGAACAGCTGGATTATATATTTACTGTAGATATTTTCAATGAAGGTGTAGATATACCTGAGGTTAATCAGGTTATTATGTTAAGACCTACTCAAAGTTCTATTATCTTTATTCAACAGCTAGGTCGTGGTCTAAGAAAATCTGCAGATAAGGACTTTGTCGTAATAATAGATTTTATTGCGAATTATAAGAATAACTTTTTAATCCCTGTAGCTTTATCTGGAGATAATAGTTATGACAAAGATACTGTAAGGAAGTTTTTATCTCAGGGGACTAGGTATATTCCGGGGATGTCGACTATTCATTTTGATGAAATCTCTAAACAGAGAATTTATAGTGCGATCGATAATGTTAAGTTAAACACGTGGTTGTTCGTTACTGATGAGTATAATAAGCTTAAAAATAAACTAGGAAGAATACCTACGTATTTAGACTTTGAGGACTATGACGCTATAGATATTAGAAAGATTTTCGAAGTAGCTGGAAGTTATTATTCATTTTTAACTAAGAAGGAAAAACAGTTTAAATATAGTGGGAAACTGACGAAAACAGCAGAGAATATGTTGAACTTTGTTTCTACTAATTTAATCTTGAGTAAAAAAATAGAAGAACTTGTAATTCTACGTTTGTTATTAGAGGATAAGAAGCGCAATATCCTTTCAGCTTTTGAAGAAATTATGTTGAAAGACTATAATAAGTTTATCGCCGACTATGAACTGGATGTTAGTAGAAAGATACTTACTAACAATTTCGTAACTAGTAGCGTCACTAAGAAGAAATTCCATGACTGTATATTTTTAGATGAGAATACAACGGAGATAAAAATTTCTAAAGAATTTAAAGAACAGTTACAATCAGAGATATTTAGGGAATTATTATTAGATCTAGTAGACTATGGAATTTACAGATATAATAAATATTACAAAGATAATTTATACAAAGATACTAATTTTGTATTGTATGAGAAATATAGTTTTGAGGATATATGTAAATTATTCTCATGGGGAATAAACTATGTTCCACTAGCTATAGGTGGTTATAAGTATGACGAAAGAACAAAGACTTTACCGGTATTTATTAACTACGATATTGATGAAAATTCATTTAATCGTGATTATACACATGGATTTTTACCGGATAATGGTTTTACCTCAATGTCGAAGCCGAGAAGGAATTTAGAATCGAAAGAGTGCGACTATTTCTATAATAATGAAACGAAAATCTATCTATTTATGAGAAAAAATAAAGATGATAAAGATGGTGCTCGAATATTTTATTTCCTAGGTGAAATGAAGACGACAGGAGAACCTAAGTTAGTAGCTAGAGAAAGAAGCGGAGATACAGTAATCCAATTTTTCTATAAAATACAAACTCCAATCCGTGAAGATATGTATGAATATTTTACAAGGGATAGGATATAAGATAAAATATAAATAGAGAGTAACTAAGATGAATTTGAGTTCATGAGAATAAAGATTCCATTTAGTTGCTCTTTTTTATTAATCGTAAGAATTTTCAAGGTGCACGACAAATATTTTAAATTTTCAAAAAAAACTATACAATATATTGAAAATTAGAAGCTGGTAATGTAAAATAGAGCTAATATAGGAGGTGGTATTCGATGAATATTTTCTTGAAAAATAAACTCTATAGGTTATTCACTATTTCATCGGCATTTGGTAATGCTGGTAGAACGCTATTTGATATTGCATTTATTATTTATGCAACTAGTTTACCAAATCCAGAACTAGCCGTGAGTATAGTTTCGATAGCTACGACATTGCCTTATATTATTTCATTTATTTTAGGATATTTTGCAGATCAGACAAAAGATAAGTACAATAGAATATTATCGACAAGATTTTATCAGTTTTTATTATTTTCATTATTCGCTTTGGTATGCATTTATGGAGTGCAATGGTGGATCTTTATCGTATTAGTATTTGTAAATGTAGTTGCAGATATTCTAGGAGGCTATAATGGCTATTTATCAATGTCGATAAACACTAGACTAGTACGTAAATAACAACTAAGTGAAGCATTGGCGTTTATTAGTTCTATAAACAATACAATCTCGCTTGGTGGAAAGGCTGTAGGAGTATTTATTCTAGGACTTTTAAGTTATAACTATTTATATTTCGGTATGTTGAATGCAGTGCTATTCTTGATAGCATTTTTAATACTGACAAAGTATAAAAGTGTGATGAAAGAGAAGATTGGTAGTTTTAAAGTTGGGAATAAAGAGAAGGTAAGTACTAAAAGATTTTTAAAGGATACTATTGAAAACTTTAAAATACTTCGTGAAATAAAAAAGATATATAATTTTGTTTTACTATTTTTAGGAATGAATTTTTATTCATCGGCGATGTTCGCCTTGCTTCTAGTGATTTTAGTAAAAAATGATAGCTTATTATTTGGTAATGTTGCTTATACTATTACTCTATTAGAAATTGTGGAAGTACTTAGTACAATTGCCGGAGGAATATACCAAATTAGTTTTTATAAAAATATGAGTTTAAGAAATAATGCTATATTAGAAATAATTTTATTCATTATGTATGTAGGTAATTTATTACTACTGCAAAATAGGTTTATTCTTGTTATTTTAACTGTAATAATAGGTTATTTTGCAGGAATATCAAATCCAAAACTAGATGCATTGATTTTACAATCAGCGCCTGAGGAAAAACAAACGTCAATATATAGTATTTTTAGTACTGTTATTACTATTTCCGTTCCAATAGGAACAACGGTAATACTATTTTTCGCGAATTTTATTAGTGCATCATTTGCATTATACAGTTTATTACTATTATTAAGTATAATTTTGATGTATTCATTTAAAGTTAAGCAATAAAAAACAATCCCCTTAGATTTTGTCTAAGGGGATGCTTCTATTCATTACTTCATGGATGAAAAGAAGTATGAGTTTAATGTTCTGAGATTATGAATGAATAGCTTATTGATTTTCTACGAATTTTTTCTCATCGAATCCGAACCATGCTGCTTCCATGATACCTTCCATATCTTTGATTAGAGCTAATCTTGGGTTGGCAGGAGTACATTGGTCTTCGTAAGCATCCATTGCTAAAGTAGGTAGAGCTGCTTTGAATGCTTCGTAGTCAACACCGTGATCTTTGAAGCACATTGGAGTTCCTACACGTTTACCAAGTTCGAATACTGCTTGAGCATAAGAATCAACTGCTTGTTCTGGAGTATCAGCTTTTAGTCCTAACATACGAGCGATGTCTTGGAATCTTTCATCAGCTTGATAGTGTTCGTATTTAGGCCATAGAGCCACTTTACCTGGACGAGTACCGTTGTATTTGATTACGTATGGTAATAATGTTGCGTTTGTTTCACCGTGGATAGTGTGGAATTTACCACCGATTTTGTGTGCCATTGAGTGAGAAATTCCTAAGAATGCATTTGCGAAAGCCATACCAGCTAAGCAAGAAGCGTTGTGCATTTTTTCTCTAGCGTCTTTGTCGAATTCTTTAACAGATTTTTCTAAGTTTTCGAATACAAGTTTGATTGCACGAAGTGCTAATCCGTCAGTATAATCGTTAGCAAGGATAGAAGTATATGCTTCAGTTGCGTGAGTAAGTACGTCCATACCTGTTGCAGCTGTTGGTCTAGCTGGTACTGTTTGAACTAGTACTGGGTCAACGATTGCTACGTGTGGAGTGATAGCATAGTCAGCTAACGGATATTTTTTATCATTTTCTTTATCAGAGATTACTGCGAATGGTGTAACTTCACTACCTGTACCAGAAGTTGTTGGAACAGCGATGAATTTAGCTTTTTGTCCTAAGTGAGGGAATTTTACAGTACGTTTTCTGATATCTGCGAATTTTTGAACTAATTCTTTGAAGTCAGCGTCTGGTCTTTCATAGAATAACCACATGATTTTAGCTGCGTCCATTGGAGAACCACCACCTAGTGCTACGATAGCGTTAGGTTTAAATGTATTCATGATTTCTAATCCACGTCTTACAGTTGTGATATCTGGATTAGGTTCTACTCCAGCGAATACTTCGTATTGAACTTTATTTTTACGACGGTTTAATTGATCGATGATGCGTCCTGCGAAACCAAGTTTAACCATTGATTCGTCAGTTACGATCATTACTCTCTCTAAACCCTCCATTTCACTTAAGTATTTGATTGCGTTTGGTTCAAAGTAAACTTTTGGAGGTAATTTGAACCATTGCATGTTGTTGTTTCTACGTCCGATTAATTTGATGTTTAGTAAGTTAACTGCATTTACGTTACCAGATACTGAGTTACGTCCATAGCTACCACATCCAAGAGTTAGTGATGGGATAAATGCGTTGTAAACATCTCCGATTCCTCCGAATGTAGAAGGTGAGTTCCAAACTACACGACAAGCACGAACTACTTTACCAAATTCTTCAGCAACTTCTTCGTTTTGAGTGTGGATTGCTGCAGTGTGTCCTAGACCATTGAATTCAACCATTTGTCTAGCTTTTTCAATACCGTCTTTTGTGCTGCTAGATTTCAATACAGCTAATACTGGAGATAGTTTTTCACGAGTAAGTGGTTCTTTTTCTCCGACTTCGCTACATTCAGCAGCTAAGATTACTGTTCCTTTTGGTACTTCGAATCCAGCTAATTTAGCGATTTCTGTAGCTGGTTTACCAACGATTAGAGAGTTTAACTTAGCTCCACCGCAGTTTTTAGAGTTTGCTTCTACACCGAATAGTAAGTTTTCTAGAAGAGTTTTTTCTTTTTTAGTTACGAAGTGTACTCTGTGAGATTTCATAAGTTTAACGAATTCATCGTATAATTCTTTATCAACGATTGCAGCTTGTTCACTGGCACAAATCATACCATTGTCGAATGCTTTACTTAATACGATGTCGTTAACAGCTTGTTTAAGTTTAGCTTCTTTGTGTACATAAGCAGGTACGTTACCAGCACCAACACCTAGAGCAGGTTTACCGCAAGAGTAAGCTGCACGAACCATTGCGTTACCACCAGTAGCAAGGATTGTAGCTACACCATCGTGGTTCATTAAAGCGTGTGTTCCATCCATAGATGGTTTTTCAATAAATTGGATACAGTTTTCAGGAGCCCCTGCTTTAACTGCTGCATCACGAACGATACGAGCTGCTTGTTTAGAACATTCATTTGCAGATGGGTGGAAACTAAAAATTATTGGGTTACGAGTTTTTAAACAGATTAGAGATTTGAATACTGTTGTTGATGTTGGGTTAGTTGTTGGTACAACACCACAAACAACACCAACTGGTTCAGCTATAGCTGTAAGTCCATCAACGTCATCTTTATCGATTACTCCAACAGTTTTAAGATCGCGCATGTAGTTTACAATGTATTCACATGCATAAAGATTTTTAATCGCTTTGTCTTCAACAACACCACGACCAGTTTCTTCGACAGCTGCAACTGCTAACGGTCCGTGTGCTTCAAGAGCTGCAACGGCTGCTGCTTGAACTATTGCATCAATTTTCTCTTGATCTTCGATCTTTTTGAATTCATCTAAAGCTACTAATGCTTTTGATACTAATGTATTTACTTCTTCAACTGGATCTACAGTTTGTAATTTTTCTTTAGACATGATATTTTACTCCTTTTAATTCAGGAATTTATAACAGAAATAATGAGAATATCTGTAAAGTATAATAGTGGATAATTATCATTTAATTTTTGCTATAAACACCTCTTATTTGTTTACATTTATATTTTACACCTACAATTAATCGATGTAAACACCTGTTATATAACTAGAAAACCTAGATAAAATATATATTTTCATATAAAATTTGAATGTACAAATTAATGGTGTAGGTATTTTTGAATTTAATATTATATTTCTGTTATATAAATAAATTACTTTAATAATAATTGTTTTCAATGTTATTTTACATTATATAAAATAATTATTATATAACAGATTATGGAGTGTATTTTTGTTTTGAATAGTTAAATATAATATTAAAAATAAAGTTTCATATATTGATAACGTTTATCAATTAATATTAAAAGGAATTGTGTATTATAATAGAAGAAAAAGAATAACAAGTATATTTATCGTAGTCTAACTTAAGAAGTAATTAAATTGGTGAGGGAGCTAGACTGTAATTTTTTCAGTAAATATTTAACATGAATTATATTTATGATTTACTTGTATTTACTAACGATGATTAAATTAAAAAATATTTAAAAAATACATAGTTATTAGTTGCTTTTTATTTCTATACTTGATATAATAATCGCTAGAGTAATTTTATTACTCCTTACTCTCTAGTAAACTAGAGAGTCGCAAAGACCAAAAGGAGGTAACACACACATGAGAAAATATGAAGTAATGTTTGCTGTTCAACCACGTATCGATGAAGAAGCTAAAAAAACTGTGGTTGATAGATTCGTAAATATTCTTTCAGAAGGTGCAGAAGCAGTAGAAGTTAAAGATTTAGGTAAAAAACGCCTAGCTTATGAAATCGAAGACTTCAGTGATGCTTACTACTATGTAGTAGAATTAACTTCAGAAACAGATGCGTCTACAAAAGAATTCGATCGTTTAGCAAAAATTAGCGATGACATCATCCGTCACATGGTAGTAAGATTAGAAAAATAAGGGGTGAAATACTATGGTAAATCGTGTAGTATTAGTAGGTAGATTAACTAAAGATCCAGAATTGAGATATTCTAGTTCGAATGTTCCAATGCTTTATTTCTCAGTAGCTGTAAACAGAACATTCACTGACCAAAATGGTCAAAGACAAGCAGACTTTATTAACTGTGTAGCTTTTAGAAAGCAAGCAGAAAATATGGCACGTTTTTTAGGACGTGGTAGTCAAGTTTCTGTTGAAGGTAGAATACAGACGAGAAATTATCAAGGTAAAGATGGAAACACAGTTTATGTTACTGAAGTAGTAGCAGAAAGTGTTCAATTCCTTGAATCTAAAAACAGCTCACATAGTAGACAAAACAATGGTTTTGACTCAATGAGTTTTAATCAACCTCAATCACAACCAGCGTATAATAACAATAATCAAAATTATTATAACAATAATACTAATCAAAACTTTGGGCAAGCTAATTCAGCTATGCAAGATTTTATTAATGACAGTTCATCATTTTCTGATTTTGGGGAAAACTTCCCAAGTAATCTAGATGATGACTTCATGCAGGATGTAGTAAATCCGTTTAAAGAAGACTAAAATTACATAGGAGGACATGCACAATGGCAGTAAATAACAATCGTCGTAACAACATGCGTCGTCGTAAAAAAGTATGTTATTTCACTAAAAATAACGTAGAGTTTATCGACTACAAAGATGTAGAATTACTTAAAAAATTCATTTCTGAACGTGGGAAAATCTTACCACGTCGTGTAACAGGTACTTCAGCTAAGTACCAAAGAATGTTAACTACAGCAATTAAAAGAGCTAGACACATGGCACTTTTACCATATGTAGTAGACGAAAAATAAGAATAAAAGTGAAAAAGATGAGCTTAGGCTTGTCTTTTTTTTGTGCTTTGATATAATTAGAGAGAAATATTATAAAAGACACGTACTGGAATTGATTAAATCAACTCTAGCGTGTGTCTTTTTTTGTTAGTAGGGAATAAATGGGGAAAGGTTGTTAAGGTTATTTCTTAAGTTGACTTTCATGTTCTCGGTAACGTGAGTGTAGATTGACAATGTTGTTTTAATATCAGAATGTCCTAATCTTTGAGATATTACTTTGATAGGTACATTTTGTTCTATCAACAAAGCCACATGAGTATGTCTGAAAATATGTGTGTGAATATTTAAAATTTTTAAATGATTTAATATAGTTACGTAGGTAATTTTAAAAATGAATTTATTTGAAGATATATAATCTAGCAATAATTTAGCTATAAAATCGGATATTTCTATAGTTCTAATACTCGATAAAGTTTTAGGTGAACCAAGTTCTCCATTTACTAATTTTGTTTTGCTAACAGAAATAGTTTTATTTTTAAAATCAACATCATCTGGAGTAAGTGCTAACACTTCCCCTATTCTAAGTCCTGTATGCAATTGTAAAATAGCGATACTTCTAACCGTGTTATTTTTTATTTTTTTCAAAATAACTGGTATTTCATCTTTCTCCAAATATTTAACTTTTTGCAATTCCAATGCCTTCTCTTCTTTAGTAAACTTGAAATCAAGTTTTACATTGAAATTCGACACATAGTATTTTTTTATAAATTGGAAAAAGTTATTTAATACCATGCAGGTTAATTTAATAGCGTTAGGGGAATAGTCCTTCCTCATATCCATTAACATTTTATCGTATTTAATTTTAGTAACATCTTCTAATCTTTCATTATCATCTACTACTTTTATTCTTGTTTCATAGGCTAAATAAGAATTATAAGCTAAAGTTGGCTTTTTAAACTCTAAATATTTTTCTTTATAATATCCTAAATTGTGAGCCTCTTGAACTGGATTAAGTATCTTATTGATCCTATCTTGTAATTCCTCAAATGCTTCCTTTTCAGTAGCACGAGTCTTATTATTCTTAACGACAGAAACACGCTTGTTTTTACCATCTCTATCCTTGAATGATTGAACAAATCTATATTTGCCATTATGTGTGATTTCTCTGTACATAAATACACATCCTTTCTTGTTAAATGTAGATGTGTATGATATACTATTAGTGTAGTTTATGTGTATACCATACACATTTATTCTGAGATATTGCCGTATCTCATTTTATCCTTTACTCTTGCCGGAGTAGAGGATTTTTATTTTGTTTAAACTGGTCGAATTTAACCAGTTAAAATAGTAAATTAGTTTAAAGTATGTTATAATAATTTTATAGAGGCTTCGTGTATTATTTACACGATTATTTAAAAGATATGTTAAATATCACCTTTCTAAAATCGATTTTAAAAGGTAAGGAGTTCTATCCTTTAGTAGGTGCTTAATTGTGCCTACTTTTTTTGTTAATCATATAAATAAAAAAGTACTTTAAGAATTTTCACTCAAAGTACTAAAAAATCTAGATTATTTTACCTGCCGGTTCACGCCGACAATACGTATAATAATTATAGCATTTTAAACTTTTAAGTGCAATATTTTTTATTTAAAAGAAAAAGAAGCCTTTATCCAATGATAAAAGACTTCTTCACGGTGGGCACAGCCCTCTAATCTAATATCATTATATCATATATTTAATTTTAAGTCTAATTTAATATTATTCTTACCGTGTCGAATTCGATACGGTTAAAAAAGAAAAAAAGGTATCTATGGAAAACCATAAATACCTTAGCAGAGCCGGTTAAAAACCTCTCTGAAAAATGTTACCAGTAGAGCCTATATTTTCATATACCTCTAAGATACTTTTATTATATTATAAATGTTATGGTTTGTCAATTTTATAGGTTGTTAAATTTTTTATAAGTTCAGTTTCTAATATTTTTAAAATTCTATCTGATAATGTTATTTTTCCTATAGGATCTAAAGGATTAATAGGTTTAAAAATTCTAAATTTACTAATAGTTGTTATTGCCTGTACGTTAGCATATGTATTTTTATTATATTTAAGATAAAACTCTGCTATTTCTTTTGAATAATCTTCGTCTTTTTTTATTAATAACTTAGCTTCATTAATTCTTAAATTACCAGTTTTATTGTGTCGTTTCGCTAAATCATTGATTAAAAGTTGAACGTCCATATTTTTCGGATAATACACTCCAGGCTTTTTTGTTAATGGATTAGCTTGAAAATCCAAAATAGCTGTTAAAAGTCTATTCCTTTCTTGAATATCTTTTACTGTTTGGTCAAAAAACTTATAAATCATGTTCTTATCAAGATTTATAAAATCTTTCTTTTCTTTAGAGGTAAAAGGTATTACGGTTAGCGTCCCCTTTTTAGGATTATCTTTGTTGTCCATAACTACACAAAAATGAGGATGTGAAAATTCATTCCCTATTCCTGTTCCAAAATCAACAAAGATTATAGAGCCTTTTTTATATCGTTTGAAGTGTTTTGTGTGGTTATTATTGTCATTTCTTAATTGTTTGGCTCTAAATATTTCAGAAGATGCTAATTTTTTAAATTTTTTATTTCTTGGATTATTTGCAACACTAATCAAAATATCTCTAGCTCTACTTAGTTTTTTCTTATTATTTACATTTTCATTAGATTCCATTTTTGTATCACTCCTTTCTAAAATTTCCTTCTTAACTCAACAACTCTTCCAATAATGACTACTGGTTTTGTAAGTACTTCTTCGTTTGAAAAGTACATAGGTGAGTATTCTGAATTGTTAGATATTAGCATTATTCCATTACCAAGCTTTTCAAATTTCTTACATGTTGCATCGTCTCCATTTACTAGAGCAATTACCACATCTCCATTGTTAGCTGTTGATTGTTGTCTGACTATAACTGTATCTCCATCGTTTATATCTGGTTTCATACTGTCACCTTTGATTCTAAGTCCAAAGAATTCTCCTTGATTTTCCCACGATTGAGGTACTTCCTCATAGTCCAGTATATCCTCAACAGCTGATATAGGGATACCTGCTGCGACTGTTCCTAATACTGGGATTTTTAAGCCTTGAAGGGTTTGAGGTTCATTAATTTTAGCTTCTTCTATTCTTTCGTATCTATGTACATCGTATCCTAATAACCACGCTTCTGTAACACCAAATACTTTTGATAATAGGAAGATTTTTTCGTTATCTGGATTTGATTTGCCATTTACATATTGAGATAAGTGGCTTTTAGAAAATTTTATATTATATTTCTCTTGAAATGGTTTAGCTAAATTAAGAACGTCTATTTGTCTTAATCTTTTTTCTTTCATTATTTGATTTATTCTTTCAGTAGAAGTTGCCATAACTTTCACCTCCTGTTAGAACTATAATATCATGATTTGAACAAAAGTTCAAGATAAAAGTTCAAAAAATTTGAATTTTTGTGTTGACAACTAGAAAATGTTAGTATATAATAAAATTAAGTTCAAGAGCTTGAACTATAAAAACCATAGAAAGGAGATAAAATGAAATTTAATTATGATAAATTACTGGGAAGAATAGTTGAGGTCTATGGAAATCAAAGTAACTTTGCTAAAGATATGAAACTCTCTGAACGTAGTATTTCTTTTAAATTAAACAATGTAAGACGTTGGAAAGATACTGAAATTAAATTAGCTATGCAACTTTTAAAAATCCCAGAAAGCAAAGTTCATTTATATTTTTTTAATGAATAAGTTCAAATATTTGAACAAAACAAAAAGCTCCCTTATTTCTAAGAGAGCAATGTAAAGATTTATATTTTATTTTGTTTTATTTTTATTGCAATTTATTTGGGTTCATTTTAGAAAATGCTACATAGCATAAAATGGTTTGAATTATTACAAATGGTATGTAAATAGGCATTAATACTATAGCTATTGTGTATAGTATCGCTGCTGTAAGGATAAACCCTCGTTTGTTTAGGAAGTAACCTAATGCATTCATCAATAGTGCAATTCCTGTACAAACTAAGTGAGGCATTATTAGTGCAATTCCGATTGCTGTTCCTACTTGAGTTGCTGAGTCGCCAGTAGATACTTTACTACCAGTGCTTGAAATATAATAAATTAAATATACGACATATAAGGCCGACAAAATTAGTGATGTAAGTGATAATTTACTTTTCTTCATTAATAATCTCCTTTTTGTTAAATCTTTACAAACTTATTATACCACAAGTTGGTTAATACTGAAATTTTTACTAGAGAGTAGAAAGGAGGAAATCAATGGTTAAAAAAGAAGAAATTATAAATAATAAAAAAACATTAAAATCTGAAACAGTAGTTACAGATGGGAAAAATTATTCAAGCATAAAAAATACCCCCAACTCTATTGAATTGAGGGTAGAGAAAATTAGGAGGAGTGAAAATGAAATTCACAATTAATAACAACAAATTCTATTTAAACGATGTTAAATTGGATAAGTTAATTAGTTATTCCATTGTTGCTGATATCAATAGAACAAAACTCACTATTGAATTAATCGTAGATGATGTTGAGATAGATTCAATAGCGAGTAAAAAGGTCAAAGAATTATGAAAGCATTTTATTTAGAAGTAAAAGAACAACTAGAACATAAAGGAATGACAATTTACAGGTTGTCGAAAGAAACTGGAATTTTTGAACAAACATTATATTCAATGTTTAATGGCAACACATCTAGTCCTCAGTTAGATAACGCTGTTAAGATAGCTAAGGTATTAGACATAGATTTAAATAAATTAAAAGTAGGTGATTAAGATGAAAGAAGAGGACTTTTATAATGCTTATAAGGATAAATTAGAAAATCCAGATGATTGGGTTGAAAGACCTGATTTAAAAATATTTTTAAAGATGGAAGGTTCACATAAAAAATTTAATGATTGGTTAATAGAGATTGAAAGTTTGGAAGATAATTATTTATATATTCAAGGTACTCTTGCAACCAACGAAACTTATAACAAAGTTAGAATTTACAATTATATTAATGCCAAAAGGTCAGTAAACAAACGTGAAAAACGACTTAAGAAAGGAGCTTAAGAAATGAATAATTTAAAAAGAAGAAAATTAAACACATTGTATCTTGTGTTAACAACGATTGCTATTTGCACGGCAATAATGACAAGCATTGAATTTACAAGAATATTAGGAATGTTGTTGTGTGTTTTAATGATTTTATTTGTTCAATTTGACGACCGTAGCGAATATGCATTTCCAGACCCTGATGGTGAAGAAGATGGCGAGATTTAATGTTAGTGAAGTGAACAAAAGAACTAAACTTGATTATTTCAAGAAATTAATGATTACAGAAATGTTTAACAAATCAATTTCAGTTAGTGAACTAGCTAAACTTAGCGGTGTACCATCAAGCAAAATACAAGGCTTTAAATATACTCAAACAAGTATTTTAAAATTTGATGAAATTGTTAAGGTAGCAACAGCACTAAATATAGATTTAAACGTATTGAAAGGAGTATAACGAATGAAAGAATTTCATTATGATTATGTAACTAGAATTATTGACTGGGCAAAAGATAGAGAGATTAAGGAGAAAGGTAGATTAACAAAGCAACTATTAAAATCTGATGAAGAAAATTCAGAATTGCAGAACGCTATAGAAAGTTATGAAAATGGTAATAAGGACGCTTTAATTCAAATTAAAGATAGCATAGGTGATATATATGTAACTCTTGTAGTATCAACTTATTTAGTAAGTGAACGACCTTATTTAACTTTTAGAAAGATTAAAACAAGCAAACATTCATCAGTTAGCATTGGTTGGCTGTACTTCATTAGAGAGTTAAAAACTCAAGACAGATTACTGTTTGATGTATTTACAAATACTGAAGCTACTTTCATTGATATTGAAGTTAGATTATCAAGTTATATTAACTTCTTAGAAATGGTAGCACAGGCTTACGGATTAGAATTAGTTGAATGTATTAAATATGCTTACGATACTATTTCTAAGCGAAAAGGAAAAATGATAGACGGTACATTTATTAAAGAAGGAGAATAGCTATGTTAGATAAGGAAATGAAAATCGATAAAAAAGAAGTAGGTAGACGGATAAGAGATTTTAGAATAAGTAAAGCATACACTTTAGCTGAGTTTGGAAAGTTGTTTAAGGCTACTAAAAGCAATGTTTCAGATTGGGAAAACGGTAGAGTACTACCGAATAAAGAAAGACAAAAGAAACTAGCTAAATTACTTCAAATAACCGTTAATGAATTGCTTTACGGAAATACTGAGAAAGATGTTGAAGAACTCTATCAAAGACTTATTAAGCTTCCTAGAGATGAGTTTATTAATTTAATGATGAGAGCATCTATTGAATTTGAAAGCGAAGGAGAATAAAGAATGTTAGTAAATATTAATGAGGATATCTTAAAGTTATTAGAATTAAATGACTTAAAAGACACTGAAAGTAACAAGGAATTAATAGAGAATGTTGTAAATGCTTATATGGTAGGTGGTATTTTTACAGCTATTCAACAAGAGGCTAGTGAAGTGAAGGAAAAAGCAGTTAAAGATTTAATGGATTATTACGCTAAAAGAATGCTTTTACATTCTATTAAAAAATTGTTAGAAGAATAAAAAAGCTCGTTGCGATAAAACAACGAGCGATAAACAAAATAAAAATCTACTGTTATTATAACGTAGATTAAAAGGAAAATCAAGGAGAATTTAGAAAGTGAATGAAAATCAAAAAAGGTGCTATTTGAATTAATAGAGAACTATGGATATGAAGGCTTTATAGATGATATGTTTCATTTTAGAGATGTATTCAGATATGAAAAGGAAGATAGCGAACTGGCTAAAGCTTACAAGAGTTTGACTGTTAGAGAAGAATTTGAAGTGATTAAAGTTTATATAGCATATTTGGAGGTAATGTATCGTGATATCAACTAATGAATTTTTAAAAGAATTAAAAGACAAAAAATATACAGTTGTTGAAACTGATGAAGAATACAAGATTATTAAGAAAGATGTAATATACGCTATTGTCGGTACAAAAGAACAATACAGCAGGACATTTAAGAATACACCAGTTGAATTAAAGAAACTGGTTAGGAAATATGAGGATACTAAAATTAAGGATAGAACAGGATTTTATAGAATACCTTTAAAGAACTTAAATTTAGGTGGAGAACAACTTTATATTTCATTTAATAGAGTTAGTGAACAGTTCGGAGCAAAAGGAAAGCTATTATTTGATAGTGAAGATAATTTAACTCAGATATTCACTAAAGCAGACTTAGAAAGTGATTATTTTAAAGAACAAATAGGTGAATACTTACAATGGACGGAGGAAGCTTAATAATGGGTGTAGAACAAAAGATATTGATCTTAAGAAAAAGAATTAAGGATTTGAATTTAAAGCCAACTGGGTATAACAAGCACGGACAATTTCACTACTATCAATTATCAGATTTCCTACCTCATACCATCGATATATGTTCAGAAATAGGTTTATATGAGGAATATACTGAAGATGAAGATTATAAAACTTTAGTAGTTAAGGACGTGGAGCAACCAACAGAAGCTAGAATTTTCAAAATGAAAAAAATGGAAGTCCCACCTATTTTACCTACACAACCTAATGAGAAAGTAGGGGTTGCAATGCAACGAGCAGGGAACACTGTTCAAACTGTTGGTTCAGTAGATACTTATTACATGAGGTATCTATATAGGAATTTACTAAAATTAACTGAACCTGACTTTACGGAAATAATGGCAGAACGTAACGCTTTAATTCAGGCAATTCAACAAAATTTACCACCCCAACATATTCAATCTATTTTAAGCAAAAGGAACAAATTTAGATTAGAAGATTTAACTAACGAAGAATTAAGAGATGTTTGGCAATGGATATTAAATCAACGTCAAGCACAACAACATCAACAACAAGAACAAGTAGAAGGAGAACAAACGAATGATAAATAACGTAGTATTAACTGGTAGAATAACTAGAAATTTGGAGTTAAAACAAACTAACAATAATAATTCATCTTTAAATATTACCCTTGCAGTTGAAAGAAATTTTAAAGATCAAAGCGGACAAAAACAGACTGATTTTATTAGTTGTAAAGCCTTTGGCAAACGTGCTGAAACAATAGCCCAGTATTGCCAAAAAGGTGATTTAATTGGAATTACTGGAAGTATTCAAACCGGGAGTTATCAAAAGCAAGATGGAAGTACGGTTTATACAACTGATGTAATGGTTGATGGATTATCATTTTTCCCTAAACCAAAACAGGATAATCAAGCTAATCAATTTAACCAACATTTGAATAATTTTAATCAACAAAATAATTTAGCCCAAAATAACGCTTATAACGGCTTTAATAATCAAAATGGGGATAACGCACTAAACTATATCAATCAACCTCATAACGTGCAAAATAACGGCTATATAAGACAAAATAACCAACAACAAATGGAAATGAGTGGAACTGGTGGAATTAACAACACTAACAACTTATTTAATGATTTTGGCAAAGATATTAATTTAGATAATGTATTCGAAAATGTAATTAACCCGTTTAAGCAAGAATAGTGATCTATGGAGCAAAAAGTAATTAAAGTTATTCCACTAAATTTAAGTTTACTTGAAGTGTTAGGACAAGGGAAAGTCTATGAAGCTCTTGTCCTACAGCAAGTAGATTACTGGTGTACTATCAATAAGAACAAGAATGAGTATTATATTGAAGGTTCATATTGGATGTTTTCATCAGTTAAAAAAATGTTAGAAAGGGACTTCCCGTTATGTTTCAGTTACGACACTTTAAAGCGAACGCTAATTAATTTAGAGGAAGGCAACTTTTTAATAACAAAAAAACATAAAAACGGTAAATTATATCGAGTGAATTACAATAAAATATCTTTTGATAAAAAACTTAAATTAGATAAAAATATTACTAAAAATGAAAATAAAAATCAAAAATCTAGGTTAGTGCAAAATGCACCAACTGAAAAAGTAAAGTTAGGGCAAAATGCATCAACCCAAAAATTAGAGGTTAGGGCAAATTGCATTAACGGTGAGGGCAAAATGCACCAACCAGTTAGGGCAGAATGCACCAACCAGTTAGGGCAAAATGCACCAACCATAAAAGAGATTAATAAAGAGAATAATATATATATTAATTATAATAACTTTATCAAAAATAAAGAACTTAATAATAACAAGGGTTTAACTGATAAAGATAATTTATATAATCAAACCAACAACGATTTAATTTATTCTGGTGGGTTAAAAAAAGATGTTGAGTTAGCAATAAGTCAAGTTTATCTAAAGTTAACAGGAGACTATAAAATAAACGGTGTTAGCGTTGATGTAATGAGAGTACAGGACGTGTTAAAAGATGTAACTGAAACACAAATTAATTACTGTGTACAGCAAATCTTAAAATCTAAACAAATTACTAATTTTGAAAATTATGTAATTGCTAGTTTGTATAATTCAGTGACGAGAGATAAACAAAATAAAATTAATAATCAAAATTCTACGCTAGGTAAATTTAACTGGTGGGATGAATAAATGGAGGTGATTAAGTGTTAAAATTTTTACACCGATAGCAGTTGTGCCAAGGACTACAGCACAACAAAAGAAATTTTCAACAAAAACTAAAAGATTTTACGAAACAGGAAAGGTTAAAAATTCAAAGGCAACCTTACAACGTGCATTAAGTGGCTTCCAGCCAAAAGAAAAATATACAACAGCTATTAGATTAAAAGTAATATGGATTTTTGAACCAACACAAAATCTAAAGACGGTGAGAGAAAAGCAACTAGCCCCGATTTAGACAACTTACAGAAATTATTGCAAGATGTAATGTGTAAAATGGGCTTTTACAAAGATGATGGATTAATTACGGATCTAGAAGTCAGTAAGAGGTGGCATAAGAACAGTGGACTGTATATTGAGATTGAAGAAGTAGAGAAGATAGACAATGAATTTAATGAATTAATGGAGGATTAAAAAATGGAAGAGAAACTATTTAATTTGGTGAGAATTATGAAAAAAGAAACAAGCGGATATAACGGAGTTAAGAAAATTAACTTTGAATACAAGGAAAGAATTTATACATTGACTGAAGAGGGACTATATCCACTAGTAGAACACGCTGGTATTGATATTGATTTAACCAACTCACTAACAGATGTAACGGTTAAAAGTATGGAGTTTTAATCATGACAAAGCTTGATGATATTATGTGGAAATTGAATATGACTAATAAGAAATTAGCTAAATTAAGTGGGGTTAGTACTAATACTATCAATTTAATACGTACTGGGAACGGTAAAGGCAGTAGGAAGAGTATTAGAAAGATAGCTAGTGCATTAAATGTAAATGCAAATGAAATAGGAGATTAAGAGATGTTAGAGAAATTAGCTATAGTAGGATTAATAGGTATAGTTGTTGCTTATTTTGTATTTATATTTATTGAAGCAACTAATTATCAAGAACGTAAAGAAAAGAAAAACAAGAAGCCATAGAATTAAGGATAAAAAATGCTAGGTTAGAAGAACAACTAAAAGCACTAGACGACAAACAAGCTGAACAAACGAAAAAAACAGCTGAATTGAACGGAATTGGAGGATAAGGAATGGACGAGAAAATAAAAGAATTAGCAAAAAGAATTTTTAACTTAGAGAAGGATAATATTGTACATTATGAACTATTAAAGGAATTTCATTATGAATTATTTAAAATTAAAATGAATTTAACTATTTTGAATTGGTTGGTAATATCTTACATACTTTATCAAGTTATACATTATATCTGGGGGAAATAATATGGTAGGTAAAAAAATGTTAAAAAAAACGTGGGATAACATAGAAATTATACTAATCACACTTTCAATGCTGTTAGCAATGTTTACAGCGGGGTTGATACTGGGGGTATATGTTTCAAGTAACACGATCGAGGAACTTTCTAACGACAATATAGTCAAGGAAAGAACTATCCAGCAACAAAAGGAACGT